>NZ_DAIUEH010000009.1:0-113630 GCF_036845245.1 Methylobacter sp. | reverse complement strand
CAAGGTCGAATTCGGCTTGGATATTCATGCCTAATTACAGATTTAATCCACTACCAAATTACCGATAAAATCAGTGTGGTCGGCAACTATGCTTTCACCGATGCGCGCATTACCAAAGACTTTTCCGGTCTTCAGGGCAATCGCCTGAACAACGTTCCTGAGCATTCGGGTAGTTTGTGGCTCAAATATGATGTTCATCACTATGAACCGCTGAATGGCTTGAGTTTTGGTGTCGGTGTTTTCGCTGCCGGGCAACGGCAAGGCGATAACGATAATACCTTCGCTTTACCGGGATATGCCAGAGTAGATGCCTTTACCAGTTATGCTTATAAAATCGGCACTTCGCGCTTGATCACGCAATTCAATATACGCAACCTATTAGATAAAATCTATTACGAGTCCACCGATCCTTTTCAAAATGCACCGCCGCGTGTCGGCATTTACCCGGGTGCACCACTGACGGCGATGGGGTCAATACGTTTGGAGTTTTAACTGGGTAGATCAGCCTGCATGAGACTGCTTCGCTTTAGCTCCGTTCGGCAACATCTTTTCGTTGTCTCTAGCATCATGCGACAGTAGGCAAAATCGAAATCCACCACTCTCTTAAAGCATAGTAATGTTGAGTATAAACAGCATGCCTAACCGACAGGACTTTATATCGTGTTTAAAATTTCTAAAACTGCTTTTGATGAAAACAAATCCTTACGCCTAATTCGCCTCAAAAGCCGTCGTCAATTATGGCTAAACGTACACTTGTAGCTAGGGCTTATTTTAGGATGCTTTTTGGCTATCTTCGGCATTACCGGCAGCATTCTGGTATTTCACTCCGAACTCGACGAACTGCTAAATCCTACGCTGTTAACAGTTGAGCGACCTGTTGGCAATCCGGGTTATAAACCGTTATCCGATATTTTCCAAGCCGGTATTTTAGCAATGCCAAAACAAGATCAGCTTACGTTTGCAGATTATCCGCGTAACGGCGAGGCGGCTTTCAAGCTTTCCTTTTCGGAACCGTTAGCCGCTGACCGAATACAAAATTGGCAGGTTTATGTCGATCCGTACAGCGCAAAAGTCATCGGCAAACGCCTGATGAGCGGTTCCGACAGTCCGTTTCCCAAAACCTTCATTGGGTTTATCTTCGAACTGCATTATGCGCTGCTGTTGGGCGAAAGTCCGGGCTATGTCATCGTCAGCATTATGAGCGCGTTGCTGATTATTTCGGTATTGACCGGCCTGATTGTATGGTGGCCGTTGACCGGCAAATGGCTGCAAGCTCTGATAATCAAGCGTAAAGCGAGCACCGAGCGTTTTATGTTCGACTTGCACAAAACCTCCGGCTTTTATTCGACGCTGGTGCTGCTGCCGGTATTGTTTTCAGGTATTTACATGAATCTGCCCGAAAATGTCGTGCCGGTGCTGGAGTTGTTTTCCCCGGTCACTTACCGGTACTGGTTCCATTCCACGCCAACGCCTAATACTGAATCCATCACGATGGCGCAAGCGGTGTCCATCGCCGATAACCGCTACCCAACCGGACGACCTGGCTGGATTTACGGCGCAACCGCTCCCACCAGCACCTATACCGTCTGCAAAGACGGCGTTGAAGAACCTGGCAGTATTCTGCATAGGCGCTGCGTGGTGATAGATCGTTACAGCGGCAAGATACTGGACGTGGACGATCCGGCCATCGGCACCGCCGGCGAAGTGTTCACGCACTGGCAATGGCCGTTGCATTCCGGCCAAGCGTTCGGCTGGACGGGGCGGATTCTGGTGTTTTTATCGGGCTTGGCTTGTCCGGTGCTGTTCATTACCGGCGTAATTCGTTGGTTGCAAAAACGCAGGGTGCATCAGTTAAAAACAATGTAGCTTGGGTTGCGGTCTTTTTGTCGACCCAACTCGCCTGTTTAGGGGAGTACTGTTTTTTGTTCAATAAAAGCCAGTACGTCTTCGTTGTTGACCTGAGAGTAAATGTCTTCAACCGAGATAGTAATCCCTAACGAGTAAAAGGTGATCGAATCGCCCAGATAGTAATAAAACGATTGCCAGTTTTGGCTGCGGCTGAATACCTGTATTTCGCCTTTGTCTTGCTCGATAAGCACGTATTCCTGCAATGTGGGAATGGTTTGGCAGCGTATGCGTTTGCTGGTCTGGTCGAATTTGCGGGTGGCTTTGGATAACACCTCAACGATGATAATCGGCGACTTTTTGTAGTATTCGTCTTCGTTGTCCTGATCGCAGACCACCATGACGTCGGGATAGAAAAAATCCTCGGCAACCCTGACTTTCATGTCGGCCATAAAGGTGCGGCAAGGGGTGCCTTTCAGATGGTTCTTTAACTCACTGAAGATATTGCCCGCCAGCAAATTGTGGTTCTCGCTGGCGCCTGCCATTGCGTAAGCTTCGCCGTCAATAAGCTGGTGTTTTATGTCCGCTAGTAATTCGCCTTGCAAATACTCTTCCGCACTGATGTGTCGAGGGCTATTTTGTAATGCCACGGGCTAGTCTCCGGTTATAAAGCGTGTTGGTTTGGGCAAACGGTTGATTCAGTTTCGTAAGATTGCAAACTGGATTCGCCGATTGGCTTGTGATGGATAATACAAAGATGCCCCATTATTGGCAACCGCTTAACCATCTATAGCGCAATAGTGACCAGCATGATCCGGTTGAAAAGCAATGTCGGGGGTGAACAACGCTGTTTTTCTGGATAATTGCAGGGTGTTTGCGACGGCGACATGATATGGTGCCGACATTTCGGGAAATTGGTACTCCCTTCCCCATACGCCACGCATCATGATCGCTGCGACTAAAAAAGCCGTACGTGATATGCCTTATTGCACTGTGTCATATCACGCAGTTTTGCAAACTATAGCCATCTTTTCCTCGCCCGCCGGTAGCCAAAAAACTTATTCAATACAACGCAAGCCTTGTCAGATCAGGCCTGTATGCGCTCATATAAAAAACATCCAACTGTGGCATGGATGCTGCTTTCGCTTATCAAATACTTGTCAATCAATAGCCTGTCCTCGACTTTCAATGCCTAAATCCAAACACGATCTGTTCAACAGCCTATTCCGTCATCACAGCAAAGAGCTGTTGACTTTCGCCGGTTGGCGGGTCGGCGATTTCGCGGCCGAAGATCTGGTGCAGGAATCTTATCTGCGCCTGCTACAGCATCCCGAACCCGCATCCATCGGCAATCCACGCGCTTATCTTTACAAGGTGGCGGCCAATCTCGGCTTTGATTACCTTCGTAAAGAGAACGTTCGCAACAAATCCACCGAAACCGATGCAGTCGAACCGGATGACCTGACTTCTCCGCTGCCGGGACCGGAAGCGCTAATGGAAGGAGAGCTTCTACTGCGTAATTGTCTGGCTGCGCTGAAAACATTGCCCGAGGTATACCGCCATGTTTTTTTGCTGAACCGGATCGACGGCTTAACCCATCTCGAAATTGCCGAAGCCTTGCAGCTTCCCCGGCGAACCGTCGAACGTTATTGCGCCAAAGCGCTTGCCCACTGTTTTACCTATACGATGCGTGATCGTGGCTAAATCGGCGTATATCGCCGGCCGCTATTGTTTTATACTGCGCCGCTCACGACATCCTCTATTCCTATGACTGACACTCACGACATACCATCAGGCTCCGTCCATGAACTCGCCGTTTATTGGGTAACGCGGCTTCATTCCGGCAATTGCACAGACCGGGAACGCGATGATTTCGAAGTTTGGCTGGCGCAAAGCAAGGCTCATCGTATTGCTCACGACGAGGTGGCAGCGTTTTGGGAAGGATTAAGCCAAATTGAGCCCCATGCCGCTCCCCAACTTAAAGCTGCACGTTCTTATCTGCGCAAGGCCCGGCAGTCTCGTCGCGCATTCTCCAAAAAACATCTGGCTGGCATATTGTCCGTTGCCCTTATCGCGGGCTTCAGTCCGTTTTGGTGGCCATGGCTTAACACCGACACTTACCGCACCGCCAAAGGCGAATCCTTCGGCATCGAGCTTAGCGACGGTTCGCGCATCGACCTTAATACCGATACCGAGCTGAGCGTACAGTACACATGGACAAGACGCAGCGTGAAACTGGAACGCGGCGAGGCTTTATTTTCAGTCGTTCACAACCCGGAAAAGCCTTTTGAAGTCATCGCCGCAAATGGTCGTATTCAGGACATAGGCACTCGCTTCACTATTTATCGCCAAGCCGATCGCGTATCGGTAACGGTGTTGGAAGGCGAAGTCAGCGTTGCCGCCGATCACAATGCCGTAACGCAAAACCTGATTCCCGGCCAGCAGATCAGTTACGACTCGACCGGACAAATCTCCGCCATTTCACAAACCGATATTGATACAGCCACCGCCTGGCAAAAAGGGCAGCTGGTATTCAAAGGCCAACCCTTGAATGTAGTACTGGAGCAACTGGGCCGTTATCACGATGCCTCACTGCAAGTACCCGATTCGCGTCTACAGTCGCTTAAGGTCAGCGGAGTATTTCCGATCAACAATTTAAGCCTTGCTCTCAATACCATTGCAGGCGCCTTGCCGATCAAAGTCACCCAAACCGCAACCAATACCTTTGTCATAGCCCCGGCTAAATAGCCGTCCACGGCTCCCAAACACCTGCTCTCATCGTTATACACATCTTCCACCGGCTCCAAATCTCCAGTTTGGAAACCTGCGCGAAAAACTACCGATAACGGGAGTGCAGACTTCGCCTGCAAGCGTAAGCAGCCAAAGTAAACTCGAGCTTGAGAGCTTACATAACTATTTTTCAAAAAGTGGCGGTCTGCAACCTCGAAATCAGTCTTATAAGTTAGCGTCAACAAAATAAACTTAAAGGAGAACTGATGCGCACACTACCCAAACTGATAACAACCTTGCCGCTGGCAATGGTCATGGGATCTGCCGTAGCCGAAGAGAGCACTTTCAACCTCAACATCCCCGCGCAACCGCTAGCCGCAGCGATAGAGGCAGTGAGTAAGCAAACCGGATTGCAACCTTTTTACGCCGATGGCGCTTTAGTCGGTAAAAAAAGCTCCGCGCTGAAAGGAAATTTCAGCAAACGCGAAGCAATGGAAAAGCTGTTGGCGCAGAGTGGGCTGGATTACACTTTCACCGGTGACAACACTGTAGCCGTTAAGGCAGCCACCGACAAACCCGGCCAGAAGAGTGCAAAAAAAACAGAAGACCCTTTGGTTTTAGATACGCTAACGATCAAAGCGCAAAAATCCAATGTCGATCAACCGTTCGGCACTTATCTCGATCATTCCAAAATAGCCCTGGCCCGGACCGCTGTCAGCGATACCGCGCAAATGCTTCAAGGCACGCCCGGCGTAAGCTTCTCCAGAGGCGGCGGCATTTCCAGCCGTCCCGTCATCCACGGCTTGGCGGATGACCGCTTACGGGTTCAGGTCGACGGCATGAACCTGATTTCGGCTTGCGCCAATCATATGAATCCCGCTTTATCTTATGTTGCGCCTTCCAGCGTATTAAGCGCGCAAGTGCTTGCCGGAATCACGCCGGTCAGCATGGGCGGCGACAGTATCGGCGGCACGATTCGCGTCAACTCGGCCGACCCGGAATTTGCCGAGACCGGCGCAGCTCCGTTGATAAAAGGCCAGGCCTCGACCTTTTACCGCACCAACGGCGACGCTCGCGGCGGAAATATTGCCGCCTCGATAGCGAACGAGCATGCGGAACTCAAGTACACCGGCTCAACGGTGCAGTCCCGTAATTACAAAGCCGGCGGGAACTTCACCACGACCAATACTAAAAACGGCAACGATGTGGTCGCCTCTTCCGCCTATAAATCCGAAAACCAGTCGCTGTCGCTGGCTTTGCGCAACGACGACCATCTTGCCGTGATCAAGGTCGGCCAGCAAAACATTCCTTATCAAGCTTTTCCTAATGTACGGATGGACATGACCGGCGATGACAGCTGGTTCGCCAATGTCTTCACAAGAAGCCGGTTCGACTGGGGCAACATTGAAACTCGCGCCTATCACGAGGATGCCCAGCATAAAATGAACTTCCTTGAAGATAAATTGACGACGCCGACCCGCAGCATGCCGATGGATACGCATGGCGTTAACCAGGGACTGTCGGTAAAAGCCAACATCGATATCACCAACAAGCATTTGCTGACCGTAGGCAGCGAGTATCAGCGTTACCGCTTGGACGACTGGTGGGACCCGCTCGGCCCCAACCCGATGATCATGATGCAAGGACCGGGGCCGTTTTGGAATATTAACGGAGGACACCGGGATCGCATTGATCTGTTCACGGAATGGGAAGGCCGCTGGAACCAGCAATGGCTGACACAACTCGGCGCCCGTGTCGGAGCGGTGGAAATGAATGCCGGTAATGTGATGGATTACGGCGTCATTACGCCGGAGGCGCGGAGCGTTAACAGTCAAAACCGGAAACAAACCGACATTAATATCGATTGGACCGCACTGGCTCGCTATACCCCGAACGACATGCAGACTTATGAATTAGGGGCGTCAAGAAAAACCCGTTCGCCCAATCTTTACGAGCGTTTTGCCTGGTCTCGCGGACGCACCATGGGCATGATGACCATGCCGATGTCGATGTTCATGAACAACTGGGTCGGCGACGCCAACGGCTATGTCGGCGACATCAACCTTAAGCCTGAAGTCGCCCATACCGTCAGCGCCACAGCCAATTGGCACGATGCCGACCAGGAAAACTGGGAAACCAAGATCACGCCTTTTTACACTCACGTCGAAAACTATATCGACGCGCGGCTCTGTCAACCGGCCAATGGCGTAACCTGTACCAGTCCGTCCGGCGGTTTTAATTTACTGCAACTGGCCAACTTCGATGCACATCTGTTCGGCGTGGATGTTTCCGGGTCTAAACTGTTAGTGGATACCGGTAAATACGGCAGCCTGACCGGTAAAACCGTTTTAAATTATGTCCGGGGGAAAAACAACGATACCGGCAGTAACCTGTACCAACAGATGCCGTTCAATGCGACGGTAGCGCTGGAGCATCGCCGCGGAGGCTGGTCCAATACTATCGAAACGCAAATAGTCGCGCCTAAAACAGACGTACAAGCCGTCCGCTTGGAACCTAGAACCGCGGGTTACGCATTGCTCAACCTGCGCAGCAGCTATACCTGGAAGCATTTACGCATCGATGGCGGCATAGATAATCTTCTCGATAAAAACTATGCCCTGCCTTTGGGTGGCACCTATATTGGGGAAAAAAGTATTGCCGGAACCGCCGTGCCCGGTATGGGCCGTTCATTCAATGTGGGTATGACTATAAACTATTAAGTGTTCTTGATAGCTAACGTTATGCAAGCGACATAAAATCAGCACGTGAACGGTTGTATGGACAAATATTTGCGCCCTGCAGCCGTTCGCTGAACAGCAACTACCTTTCTTACATGACAAGAAACGCTACCAAGGAAACCCGATTATGAAGCAATTAATAACATCTCTCTCAGTAGCGCTGGTTTTTATAGCGATACCGGCCCAGGCCGTGGAAAAGGCAAGCGACGATCGGCTTGATCAGATTGCACGACGCGGCTCGCATGTCATGCCTTTCAATTTGGAGCAGACCACTCATATTTTTTCAAAAACCGATAGAGGCGGCTTGCAGCAGGTCATTGTTAAAGACAGCTCCAATACTGAGCAAATCAAGTTAATCCGCGAGCATCTGTCAAAGATTTCAAAGGAATTTATACAAGGCGACTTTTCCAATCCGGCAAGGATTCATGGCGAAGATATGCCCGGTTTAGCGGAGTTGAAAACTGCTAAGCCGGATCAGATCAAGATTAGCTATAAGGAATTGCCTGATGGTGCCGAAATCGATTATTCAACAGATGACCCCAAACTGATTGAAGCCATTCATCAATGGTTCGACGCGCAATTGAGCGATCACGCCCGTCATGCTGTTCCCGGTCATCCACATCATTTAATGCATCACAAACCATAAAACTTGAATCATCAAGTACTGCTTCCAATACACGTCAAAGGCTGGAAAATTTTTTCTCGCTCTTGACCCTGCAACCTATGGAGCTAACAAGTTAAAAGCCCAAAATATACCGATATAACGTTTAAAAAATGTACTTTTTTATAATGACCCAATTGCCTCATTGAGTTATTTATAATTTTTTTAGCTTTTAGGTGAGGATTTCTTGCACCTGAAACGTCTTATAGTTGAGGCTCGCAATTTGTTGTTTTTCCCTAAAAACCGGCTGTTAAATTAGACGCTGCAAATTCCGGGCTTCGTTGTCTTCCTCATTTTGTGTCAGGCACGGTAAACATTAGCCAGGGATGGTTTTTTTTAACCTTATCATGATGATTGAAGACTCGTTTAAGTCCAGATAAGAATTTATGACGTTTATTTCGTCCTTATCAAAACGCAAAGGCTGATAAAAATAAACTAACGACATGAGGAAGACGATATGAAAACACTAAAACTGGTGCAAAAACCTAAAGGGGTAAAGCCCCCTGCAAAGACGCCTAAAAATCGTGATGTTAAAAAAGATGATGATTTAATCGATTTATTTCCTCTACCACGATATTTCCAAGTTCATTTTCAGCATGTTCATGAAAATACGCACGATCTTCAAGGCGAGCTGGTTCAACTTAAAGCTTATGTGGCTAAAGTCGATGAAAAACTTGAGCGTTTGATGGCACTGTTAAGCCGTCCGCCCGAGCATGTGCTTTGATAAAAAGAGCATGTTCCCTATGTATTTATTCAATAGCCATGAAAGCAGTGCGTTAACGCCTTTGGACGGAGTAGCAATACCGACTGCGCAAAAAGCGAGCTCGCTGCTTAACGCCTTAACAAGTCAGGAAAATCCGCGCTCAATGGGTAGTTTGCTATTGATCTTGGTGCTGTTATTGCATCTATGGGGCGCTATCTGGATGCTGCAACCCGCTGAACCCTTTACCCAGGCTCAACCGATGATAATGGAAGTATCGCTGGTTTCCGCACCAAGCCAGCAAGCAGCGGCTGCGCCGATTGCACAACCTAAACCGGTAGAGCAAAAAAAACAGCCTGTTAAGAAGCCGGTCAAGAAAAAGCAGCCGGTTATCCGCAAACAAATGGAGCTTCCAAAACCGCTGACTATGGCCGATGAAATGCTGCCTGCGCCATCGACGGCTGAATCCGCCCCTGCTCCGGTAGCGGCTAGCGCTGCCGCGAATGCGTCAAGCAAGACCGTGGCAGATACCGCGCCCTTTACCGAAGCGAATTTCAACGCCAACTACGGCTCCAATCCCAAACCGAAATACCCCGGCATTGCCACCAGCCGAGGCTGGGAAGGTACCGTACAACTACGGGTCAAAGTATCAGCCGAGGGCGATAGCGAGGAAGTCACCGTGCAACGCAGCAGCGGTTATGAGGTGCTCGACGAAGCCGCTATCGAAGCAGTCGAAAAATGGAAATTTATTCCCGCAAAACGCGGTGAAACGCCAGTATCCAGTTCGGTAATCGTGCCTATTAATTTTGTTTTGAATAACTAATGTTAGGTCCGGTGCAATGGCCAGGCCAGTATGCGGTCCACAAAAAAACGAATGTAAAAATTTAGCGCCGAGGCCCATCTCTAAATAGCCTGTGCCGGGCGTGCAGGCTTCGCTTGCCAAACTGACGAAGCCTGCACTCCGATTTTCATATTTTTCGTAGACGACCCATAGCATCAATTAATAACTAAAAAAGGAGATCTTAATGCACTATCACATTTCGCCGGAAATTATCATCAACGGTACTTTATACACACTGCTGGCTTTTTCGGTGGCCACATGGACCGTGATTCTATTTAAAATCTGGGAGTTCACCAATAACAGTTACCGTAACCGGCGTTTTAACGCCGCATTCTGGGATGCATCCGACCTGGCGCAAGCGGAATCAGTGCCTGACGATACAGCCATCGGCCCGCAAGCCCGGATCGCACATCAGGGTTTTGCCTGGCTCAACGAAAGCCAACATGCCGGCGGTAAACACCTTAAATATATCGGTTCTCCGGCTGAGTTACTGGAACACTCGCTGTTGGTACAAATGCAGAAAGAGCAACATCTGATGGAAAGTGGCCTGACCCTGCTCGCCAGTATCGGCAGCACCTCGCCGTTTGTCGGCCTGTTCGGCACAGTACTGGGTATCATGCATGCAATGCATGAGATTACCGCCAGCGGTTCGACCAGCCTGGATGTGGTGGCCGGCCCGATCGGCGATGCGCTGGTCGCCACCGCAATCGGTATTGCGGTCGCCGTACCCGCGGTGTTGGCGTATAACTTTTTCCTGCGCCGGGTCAAAGAGCATCGTGCCGGATTGGAAAATTTTGTCACCAGCTTTATGCATATCGCGTCAACTGCGCACAAGGTATAAACATGGCTTTTAAACCGCAATCGGAAGACGAAGGAGCAATGAGCGACATCAACGTCACGCCGCTGGTCGATGTGATGCTGGTATTGGTGATTATTTTACTGGTGACCGCGCCGTTACTGACGCAATCGGTGCATGTGACTTTGCCGAAAACCGCAGAAACTACAGCAGATACTAAAGAGCAACCGCTACAGCTCGGCGTTGATGCGCAAGGGATTATAACGCTGAACAAAGTGCCCATGGCCGATCTTGCCGTCTTGGAAACGGCTTTGAAAGATGAGCTTTTGCAAAATCCTGAAATCGGCCTGCATTTATATGCCGACCAGGACGTTGTTTATGCCAAAGTTGCCGAAGTGATGGCGACCGTTCAACATGCCGGAATCGCCAAAATAGCTTTTGTGACCGTGGAGCAGTAATTTGCCCGGCCAGGTTTGTAATGCTGACCGACCTGCGTATTATAATCAGCGTAATCATGGTGCTTGCAACAGGTTGTGCAACAGCACCGGAGCGCAATGGACAACCGACAACGCATCCAGCAGCCCAATCGCAACATAGTGGTTAAGCTCTTTTGCCGACCCCACGCTAACAGCCTTAGTGCAAGACGCACTGAGCAATAACTATGACCTGAAAGCTGCCGCCCGTGTGGAGTCGTCGCGAGAGCAAACCCGTATCGAAGGCGCAGCACGTTGGCCGGCATCGGCTGCGCTTGGGCTGTCATTGCCACACGCCCGCAAATGGTTCCGAAAACGCCAAATGCCAAAGTGCCCCGTTGGTTACCGTGATTCAGGCCGAACCGCTAACGCTAAGGCTCGATGTTCATTCCCAAGGCATCGTCACGCCGCGCAATGAAATCGATTTGACCCCGAAAGTATCGGGCAAAATCATCCAGCTTCATCCTGATTTTGTCACCGGCGGTTTTTTTGCCCGCAACGATTTGTTGGTGACTATCGATCCACGCGATTACGACTATGCTATCGCGCAAGCCCAAGCACAAATCGCCGAAGACAAACGTCAATTGGCGATGGAAGAAGCCCAGGCCGACGTTGATGATGCTGATCATTATCGGCGGCATCGTTTGCCGCGTATCCGGGCGTTTACGACGTGGTCGATTCCAGCGAACCGGGCAAGCCGGAAATCCGCTTGACCTTGAAGCTGGAAGCCGAACGTTTAGGCTTGCGTCTTGAAGATTTGTCCGATCAGGTCCGCCACGGCTACTACGGCGATGAAGTGCAGCGCGGACGCAATGAAGTCAAGGTGATGGTGCGTTACCCGCGCGAGGAACGACAGTCGCTGGACAGCTTGGCCGCGCTGCCGGTGCAGTTGCCGGACGGTCAGCATGCACCGCTGGGCTCATTGGCTAAAGTCGCATTAGCCCACGGCGTCGCCTAACTGATCCGGCAAGATCGCCGCCGGTCGCTTGGTGCGGCGTGGTCGTCAACGACAGCCTGGTGCTGCTGGACTACATGAAAGAGCATCAGGATCAGGACAATCCGGTGACGGAACTGATTTGCGAAGCCTGCACCGCTCGCTTTCGGCCGATCTTTTTGGCCTTCCTGACCAATTTCGCCGGATTCTTGCCGCACTGCTGGAAGCCAGTCCGCAAGCGCAATTCCTGATTGCGATGACCTTATCGCTGTCGGCGGAGCTATTGTTCGGCATGGCTGCCAGCCTGATATTAACACCGGTTTGTTATGCCATTTTGGGCAAATAAAAGAAGCTTGTCCGCCCTCACTGATCGATTCTGAGCCAACCGTTTTCGGTACCGACTGAAAATATATCTGCTTTGATCATTTCAAGACGTGCTTATGATAGAAATTCTGATAATATCCTGATCACAGAGGGTAAAAAGACGGCTTCTCTAACGCAATAAACTAAGTTGCTTACGACGCCTGAAAGAACCAAGTCAAGCGGACGAAATCGTAGTGAGCAAACAGCACCACACCTCAATTTTATTGTCGCCAAAATCTGATAACATACAGAAACTTTTATAATTATTGATTGGACCTCTATGTCCGAGCACGACAAGTGGGAGCGGTTGTTTAACTTTGTAGGTATTGAACAAGCCATTCCTCATGGCCATTACCTATCGTGTAGCCCCATATTACTTTGGCTGCATGCCATCTCTGATCTGCTGATCGCTCTCGTCTATTATTCCATTTCCTTGATGCTCGTCTATTTTAGCCGACAGCGTAAGGACTTTCCCTATCCGAAGCTGGCTGCCATGTCTGCCGGTTTTATTATCGCCTGCGGCACTACGCATTTGCTGTCGGCTATCACGACCTGGATACCTTTATATCGGCTGGACGAGGTCATTAAAGCCTTTAGGTTGGTTATTCCGATCGCCGTCTCTGTGCTGGTGCTATATCTTATTTCACGCTCCTTGTCTTTGCCCGGCGCCAAACAGCTGCAAGCAGAGATAGACCGAAGAAAAGCCGCAGAGAAAGCTTTACGGGTCGCTAATATTAAGCTACAGAAAAACATCGCTCGCACTCAGCTACTGCTGGACTCAGCGTTAGATGCAATCATCAGTATGGATCATAACGGCAACGTAATAGACTGGAATGCCCAAGCCGAACATATTTTCGGTTATTCCCGCAAGCAAGCCTTAGGGCGAAAAATGGCAGAGTTAATCGTTCCGCCGGCTTATCGGGAAAGACATCTGCAATGTATATCGCACTTTATGGTAACAGGTCGTTCGAATATTATCGGTAAACGTCTGGAGATTACCGGCTTGCGCGCCGATGCTTCGGAGTTTCCGATAGAGCTGACTGTCGGCGCGCTGAAGCAAAAGGACAAGTATTTTTTCAGTGCCTTTATTCGCGATATTACCGAGTGCAAAATAATCGAAGATGCGTTGCACGCTAGTGAATATCGCTGGAAATTTGCCATTGAGGGTTCCGGCGACGGCGTTTGGGACAGGAACATCCAGACCGATGAAGTCAACTATTCCACCCGTTGGAAAGAGATGCTGGGCTATACCGAAACCGATATCCTGCCTACTCGCCAAGATTGGCTAAACCGAATTCATCCCGATGATCAATCCCATGTTGCACGCGTGATACAGGCATATTTGGCTGGACAGACGGATATTTACGTTTGTGAGCACCGATTGCGCTGCAAGGATGGAAGCTACAAATGGATTCTGGCTAGAGGTTCGGTGGTCAGCCGAAGCGAAGATGGCAAGCCCTTGCGCATGATCGGAACACATGCCGATATTTCTGAACGCAAACAGGCGGAAGTGGCTCTACGGCAAAGCCGGAAGGAACTGCAAGAAGCCCAGCGAATTGCCCATATGGGCAGCTGGCAGCTGGACGTAACGACTCATCGTACCGTTTGGTCGGAAGAACTTTACCGCATATTCGGTCTAAACCCGGCGTTGCCGCCGCCGGATTACCCCGAGCTCTTCCGGTTGTTCACCGCTGAAAGTTGGAAACGCCTGAGCACTACGTTGTCCCACACACAGAAAACGGGAATCCCCTACAAGCTGGAACTTGAATTTCTCAGGGCTGACGGCACGCACGGCTGGATACTGGCTCTCGGGGAAGCAATACAGGACGGCAGTGGTGTCATTGTCGGACTCCATGGAGTCGCTTTGGACATCACTGAGCGCAAAGTAATGGAAGATGACCTGAAAACCAGCGAAGCAAAATTCCGCTCTATCATTGAAGTTTCCCCTGTGCCGATGGCATTGCATGATGAGCAGCAGAATATTACCTTACTGAACCCGGCGTTTGTGCAAACCTTTGGTTACAGCGTAGATGATATTCCCACTATGGCAGAATGGCAGATAAAAGCCTTCCCTGATCCGGACTATCGGCACTGGATAAAGACTAGCTGGCAATCGACATTGGAAAAAGCCAAACAAAAACAGACCGACTTTCCTCCGCTGGAGTTGGCAATTCGTTGTAATGACAATAATATTAAAACCG
Source organism: Methylobacter sp. (assembly GCF_036845245.1). Classification (NCBI taxonomy): domain Bacteria; kingdom Pseudomonadati; phylum Pseudomonadota; class Gammaproteobacteria; order Methylococcales; family Methylococcaceae; genus Methylobacter; species Methylobacter sp. The sequence continues at coordinate 99,348 of NZ_DAIUEH010000009.1, read as the reverse complement.
TGTTGGCGAGCGCCGCTGCGATTCATCACGATTTCGCAAATGTGCATTTAGTGATTCTGTATGACATTACCCAGCGAAAACAAATCGAAGCCAAATTCAACGCTATTTTTGCCGCGTCTGTGGAAGGCATTATCACTGTTGATATAGCCAATACCATTGTATCCGCGAATGCCGCAGTAGAAACAATTTTCGGCTATAAACCGGAGCAGCTGATCGGCTGCAGTATTAACAAGCTCATACCGTCATCAAAAGAAACGAATGGTTACAGCTTGCCCGATGCTTTAAAGCTCATCGGTCAAATTCAGGAAGTTGAAGGCGTTGACAAAAACGGTTTTGCGGTGCCGCTGGATATGTCCGTCGCGGAGTTTTCAGTCGATAACGCCCATTATTTTACCTATATTGTGCGTGATGTGAGTTTGCGCAAAAGCCGGGAACAGCAGGATAAGCAACATCTGGACGAACTCGCCCATGTCACCCGCCTTGGACTGATGGGCGAAATGGCTTCAGGCATTGCCCATGAAGTCAACCAGCCCCTGTCGGCGATTGCCAGCTACACGCAAGTCAGCATAAACCTTATTAACGCTGACAATCCCGATCTGGCAAAGCTCTCCGAGATATTATACAAAACGCAGCAACAAGCTCTAACGGCGGGACGGATAATTCACCGTATGAGGAAATTTGTCCAATCCCATGCCAAACATCGATCAACCGCCGACGTTAACACACTGATTCATTATGCTGCCGACCTCTGTATTGCCGAGCTTAAACAACACAGCATAAAACTGACTTTTGAACTGGAGAATGACCTACCGCCTGTCTATGTCGATCATGTACAGATTGAACAGATCATTTTAAACCTGATTCGAAATAGCATTGATGCTTTGCAAAAATTAAGCACCAAACAACAACGCCGAATAACCATCCAGAGTCACTTGACTCTGGATAATGTCATACAGGTCAGGGTGAAAGACAATGGGCCGGGGCTTGACACCGATCAGCAACAAAAAATATTAACACCCTTTTATACCACCAAAGCGGACGGCATGGGCATGGGTCTATCCATCAGCCGTTCACTTATCGAAGCCCATGATGGAACCTTGCATTTCAATAGCCAAGCTGAAAAAGGCACCACTTTTTATTTCACCCTACCCACCTATAAAAATGATGAGCCTTAACAGACTGGGCAATTCCTACATTCTGTATATCTTGCCGACGGCAGCACGGTAGATGGACATGGAAAAAACCGACGTTCAGATTCATGCCGGAGCTATTTCGTAACGCCAATCTACCGTACCACGGCCTGGCCTTGAGCACAGATTTGACGATTCACCCTGTTTATCAGTGCTTAAAAATCAAAGCTTTCAACTTCCGCGATTAAAAATACCGGCGCGCCTCCGGTTGAAATTTCAACCGCATGTCCCGCCGTTTCTTGTCCTCCCGGTGAATTCAAACACGCTTCCAATGCTTCCATGGACGGAAAATAAACTTCCGCAATGCGATGAAAAGGCGTGGGATCATTGCCGGCGCTGCCCGTTATCAGGGACGCAACAAAGCGGGTCTTTCCTGCCAGCTTTTCTACAGCCATCGGCACATGCTCATCCGCATAGCGTTGCTCGAACGTATCAAGATTGGTCGGGTGTGGATACATGACAATCAGTTTTGCAGTTTTCATAGCTTTCTCATATGGTCTTGTTAATGGAGACCTTATCTTATAAGCAATACTATAGCTTTGTATAATACTGACTTACTATGAAACGATAGTCTTTACCTATATGAAAGTTGTATCTGCGGCGCAGGCGTCGAGGGCGAAACATTCCGCTTCGCCCCCACTGCAATAATGATAAAGCCTTTCAGGACAAGTAATGCTTACCCTGTGTCGGCTCAAAGATATCAATCCAGCTTAGTTTACTGAAGTTACTCGTGGCGTTAACGGTTCACCATTGATCTCAAAATCCATTTTGATACGTTTTACCGCTGCTCTCATTTCCGTTTTGCTCTTAAAAGGCCCGGCGATAACCTGATAGGCATCGTTTTTTGAGACTTTACGGGCCGGTATGATCGGTCCCTGATGATTAAGCATCGTTGCCAATTGCTGCGCCTTGGTTTCATCATTAAAGCTGGCCACCAAAATGGACCAGTCGCTCTCTTTTAACTCCCCGGCAACAGGTTGGTCGTAGAACTGCTCCGGATGCTTCAGCTGCACGGCATTTGCCGTTATTTCCGGGACATCGGCGCTGTGCATAAGTATCGGCGTGGGAATGCCGTCTGAACGCTGGAGTATGCGTTCGACTTTTTCCCAATCGACGGCTACGTCTTTTTTGGCGCTGATTTCATGTAATTGCTTCACTACCTGCTTTCGTAGATTGGCTTTGTCCTTGGCCCATTTCGGTAACGGTTCATGCGCTTCAAGATATAACATGTCCTGATGCCACGCAGTCAGATAAGGTTGATGAAGGATGCGCACCGGCATGCCGACCGTGGCTTTTTTGAACAGCACTTCGATGTCCTCCGGGTAAAGCTGCACACAGCCATGGCTGATCTGCATACCGATACCGTAGGGTTTGTTAGTGCCGTGAATCAAATAACCGGGAAACCCCAAACGCATCGCATAAAGTCCCAGCGGGTTATCAGGCCCCGCGCCGACAACCTTGGGCAATGAATCGCCTTTTTCGGCATGTTCGCGATGAATGGACTCGGGAACAGTCCAGCTTGGATTCGCATCTTTGGCAACGATGCTGGTCTGTCCCATCGGCGTATTCCATCCCTGACGGCCAATGCCGACCGGATAGGTGTAAACTTTTTCCGGCTGTTTTTTGGGATAGTAAAACAGCCGCATATTCGCCAGATTCAGTGTTATACCTTTATGCGGCGAATCGGGCAGTATGAATTGCAAAGGCAATAGAACGCGACTGCCCGGTTTGGGCGTCCAAGGAGAGACCGCGGAATTGGCAATGCTGATGTCGTTATAGCCAAGGCCGAAATGGCGGGCAATATCCGGCAGAGCATCATTTTCCTGGGTGTCGATTGCGGCAAGCGTGCCGACCATATTCTCACCATCAGGCAGTTCGAACTCGTGGGTCACTATGGTTTCCGGTTTCGGTTCCGGGAGTTCGATGGTAACCGTTTGTTGTTCTTCAGTGAAAAGCGTCGACAGCGTCTGACAGCCGCTCAGCAACATTAATCCAAACGCCAAACTGAGCGACAAGGCTGACTTTTTAATTTTGAACAGGTCAATTCTAAAGGTTTCTTGGCTGGTCATATAGGTAGCGCGAGTAAAGTTACAAACACCAAGTATATCCGAGCAGAGATTAAGATAGACCTAAAAAAACATTAGGTTATGATTAAATTCGGCTTTAAAAACACCGCCTTGAAGCCCTATTATTTTCGCCCTGCTGACACAGGACTAGCGTCAGACCGAACCGGTTAGTTCTCCGTATTGATGACGCAGCGGATCAGTCGTTAACCGGCCGGTCCGAGTTCAACGCATTCCATCCGATTACAACCCTGTATACTATCAGCATTACAGTTGCGATCAGGATATAAAGCCCGATACCCAGTTCAAAAGTCAATCCGGACAACGCAAAACCGGCCAGAGCTATCCACGCGGTCTTGATCTGCCAGTCAAAATGCGATTCCAGAAAGGTTCCCTTCACTTCGTCCTTCCTAAAAAAGTTAATCGCCACGCCCACCAGCAACGGCAACCCGGCCAATGCAAAGGCCAGTACCTGACACAGATACACGGCCGTTGCCAACCACTTTAATGAATGTAATCTTTCAGTATTAGTTTGATCTGTCGAACTTTCATTCATAACCCACCTTCCTGTTGATTTTTCTTGTTATGACCACAGCACAAAATGTGCTGTATCTCTTTTTGAGATATAAGGCTTTTATAAAGATAAATCAACCGGCGCCAAACTCAATTTATGATTTGAATAAACTCAAAGTCCAAGTTCGGACAACCCCGGATGGTTATCGGGCCTCGGCCCCAGCGGCCAATGAAATTTGCGCTCAGCTTCGTTAATCGGCAAGTCGTTGATGCTGGCTATGCGGCGCTTCATTAGGCCGTTTTGGTCAAACTCCCAATTTTCATTACCGTAAGAACGAAACCAGTTGCCTGAGGCATCATGCCATTCATAAGCAAACCGCACCGCAATACGGGCATCATGGAAAGCCCATAGCTCTTTTATCAGGCGGTATTCCAATTCCTTGGCCCATTTTTGCTGGAGGAATTGAACAATCTGTTCGCGGCCGGTAAAGAATTCAGCACGGTTACGCCATTGGCTATCAACGGTATAAGCTAAGGCTATTTTTTCCGGGTCATGCGTATTCCATGCATTCTCGGCGGCACGGACTTTTTGCGCGGCCGTTTCGGCAGTGAATGGCGGCAGTGGTGGGCGGATATTTTCAGTCATGTCCAGATCCTCTTTATTGTCGGAAGTGCGCAAAATAGATTTTATTGCAGTACGAATTTAAGCCCGATTAACATTAAAACAAAAGCTAAAATCGGCCGTAAAAATCTTTCAGGAATTTTTGCACTCAGGTGGCTGCCGATCCAGATGCCGGGCAAAGAACCGATCAGCAGACTGCCCAACAAAACCAGATCCACATTACCCAGACTAAGATGACCCAGCCCGGCAACTGCGGTCAGCGGAATGGCATGAGCCAAATCAGTGCCGACAATTTTCAGCGTGGTCATTCGGGGATAGAGAAATAACAGCGCAACAGTACCCAACGCTCCGGCGCCCACAGACGACAATGTCACCAATATGCCCAGCACAGCGCCGATAAGTATAGTCGCAGGTATTTGCAAGTGCCTGAAACGTCCGGCATTCTCGGGAGTGCTATGATCATCGTCGATAGGTTTAAGCTTTGCCGACCGTCTTAGTAACACACTACGCACTATCAGCGAAAAAGCAGTCAGCAGCAGCGCAACGCCCAGTGTAAAAGTGATCGCTCCGGTGGTTTCCTTGCCGACTTCCATGAGATGTTTAAGCACAAATAAGGTAGCCAATGCAAAAGGTATGCTGCCCAGCGCCAACCAGCCGACGATTTTCCAGTCTACCGAGCTATGTTTATTGTGATGGACCCATACGCCGCCGGTTTTAGTGATGGCCGCAAACAAAAGGTCCGTACCCACCGCAACCGCAGGTTTGAATCCGAACAGAAAAACCAACAACGGCGTCATCAGCGAACCGCCGCCCACACCAGTCAAACCTACCAACAGTCCTACAGAAAGACCGGAAAAAGCATATGCCCAATTCATAAAACTAGCCCTTGTTTTAATGCATCTAAAAAACCGAGCATTATAACAGCCGAGTAGCGCTATTTTTTAACAGTTGTTGTTCTGCGTGCATTTGATAATGAAGCACATATCAAATCTCTGAGCTTTAACTTGGTGTTGAGTAAGAGCAAATCGCTGCGATTAGCTTCATGGAAAACGATGCGTCTGAGCATTGATAGCGCATCAGTTTGATAATTCCGTCGGTAAGCTAAAAAGATGCGGTCAAAATGCTGACCGCACAGAGGAGGAAAAATAGCTAAACTCTAATTCCTTAAGGAGAGGGAGCGCATACAAGAGTTGCTTGCATTCTAATAATTAAACTCAGCCTTGAAAATGCGACCAATTGCCGCGCACTGCTTGCTCTGTATTAGAGTCGGCGCGAAAAAATATTTTAAAAGGCTTTGTTACAAAAACAGAGCTCATTTATCGCTTTATTAGATACACACATCGAATAATATCGTTTTATTAAAATAAAATATCCTCCTAAGCTATATCCAACCGCAAGCAATGCCGTAAATAAACAGTACGGCGTTGTTTATAACGTGTGTCTGACGTTATTTTTTTATCTGTACCTCCTCTATGACAAGGATTGTTTTTTAGGCGGGTTTCGACCCGCCTTTTTTAATCCGGACAAGGTACTGATTTTTTAAGACTTTCCATACAGCCAATGCAACCTGAAGCGGGAAATCCACTGGCAAATACCGCTTTTATCAGACTTGAGGAATAAATTTATGCCGTTACAAAATTTAGTTGAGTATTTCAATGACCGCTTCGGGCAAGAGCACCGTTCAAGCTTCCGTCCCTTTCTTGTTGAAGATGGCACAATCAGCGCCCTATTCGGTCAAATCAAAATAGGCAGTGTTTTTTCGCCTATTCGAAAAGCGTTAAAACCCGCCGAAATCGTAGGCCATGCCGCGAAGCTTAAAGTTTCCACCCATGACGTCCAGTACCTGTATTCGGACGAAATTGAAAATCTGCTGAGTAATCATCCGCACCAGGCCGGCGATTTTGAATCCATCATCAATTTCGATCGCTTATCCCGCACCGTCCACATGCTCAATTACCTGCCTATAACCCATTTGCAGGGTGCGTTGTTCCTGGAAGTCGATCCGCGGCATATACTGGGTGTTAAAAAGGATCATGGCGCCTATTTTGAAGAAGTGATCGAACAGTGCGGCCTGGAAACTAAAAATGTCGTCATCATTATGGCGGTAAACAGCCACTATGCCCGGCATTATCAGGAACTGGTTACCGGCCTTGATAATTACCGGCATCGGGGTTATCAAATAGCGCTTAAGTTCGATTACGTCGCGCAGGAGAGTCAATCGCTCGACCTGATTACCAAGCTGTCTCCGAATTACGTCAGTTTATCGGCGCGCTATCTTGACCAAGTACGAGACAACACCCTATTTGAAAAATTACAGAAGTTAAGAACGCTGATAGCTTCAGCGGGCGGGCAAAGTATCTTGCAGCAAGTCGATCAAAAAGAATCCGAGTCGCTAGTTCTCAATACCGGTTTTGACCTGGTGCAAGGCAGTTATTATGAACGGTCCTCGGCCCCGGTATTTTTAGCGGCAATACCCGAAGTCAGGATTAGCGCCAATAACTAGCCCTTAGCTTGCTGGAACGATGAAACTATCTTCATGTTTTCGGCTGCTGAACGGCAACAGCCGGCATGACATTGTGAGGAAATTCGATGTGTGAATTATTGGGTATGAGTGCGAATGTCCCGACCGATATTTGCTTCAGTTTTACCGGCCTGATGCAACGTGGCGGACGCACCGGGCCGCATCGGGACGGCTGGGGCATTACCTTTTACGAAGACCAGGGTTGCCGCACCATTAAAGACCCCGCGCCCTGCTGCGACTCACCCATTGCCAAACTGGTTCAAGCCTGCCCGATTAAAAGCCGCGCCGTTATCGGCCACATCCGGCAGGCTAATCGAGGCCCCGTTGCGTTAAAAAACACCCATCCCTTCACCCGCGAACAATGGGGCAGTTTTTGGACTTTCGCCCATAACGGCCAATTAAGCGACTATCAGGCCTTGCAGCAACCCGGCAAACATCTACCCGTCGGCGATACCGACAGCGAAACCGCGTTTTGCTGGCTGCTCAACGAACTGGACCGGAAATATCCCGACAAACCCGCCGACATGCAAACCATATTCAGCTATCTGGGCGAACTGTGTCTGCAATTACAGCATTTCGGCATCGTCAATATCCTGCTGTCCGATGGCAACTATTTGTTCTGCTTTTGCAGCAGCACCTTGCACTGGATTACCCGGCGCGCGCCATTCGGACAAGCCCGGTTGCTCGATGAGGATGTCACCATCGATTTCCATCAGGAAACCACGCCCAATGATGTCGTTACCGTGATCGCCACATTGCCGCTAACCGGCAATGAACAGTGGCATAAAATGGAACCCGGCTGTTACCGGGTGTTTCATAACGGCGAATACATAACTTACGCGTAGACTGTTTCAAGCATTGTTTGACCAATGCCGCTTGCTTAAATTCATCACCGTGCAGGCATATGACACGCAACAATTTTACTTTTGGTAGTAAAATTCCTTACTTTTGTAAGGTTGCAATGATATGTCTACTCTGGAGAACTCTTTATGAATTATTCAAACATGCTGGCCGAGGCATTTGCCGAAGCGCAAACCGGTTTTGATGAAGGCGGCGTACCTGTCGGTGCCGCACTGTTCGACGCTGACGGCAACCTGCTCGGACGCGGCCGCAATCGTCGGGTGCAGGACAACGATCCGTCCGTCCACGGCGAAACCGATGCCTTTCGTCAAGCCGGTCGCCAAACCAATTACCGCGACAAGATTTTGGTAACCACACTGGCACCCTGCTGGTATTGCTCGGGCCTGATCCGGCAATTCAATATCGGCACCGTGGTGGTCGGCGAATCGGTCAACTTCGAAGGCCACCTGGATTGGCTCAAAGATGCCGGGGTGACTATCGTTGAAATGAACGATGCCGATTGCATCGCGCTGATGCAGCGTTTTATCGAGCAATCGCCGCAGATCTGGTTTGAAGATATCGGCGAGTGCGATTGTGCTTAAACAGCTGATTCGAATCCTTTCGATAACCTGGCTGCTGTTTAACCTTACCCCGGCGCGGTCGGCCGAGCCGGACCCCGTCACCCTGCAATTGAAATGGAGACATCAATTTCAATTCGCCGGTTACTATGCCGCCAAGGAAAAAGGCTTTTACCGGGACGCAGGACTCGACGTCAATATCGTTGAAGCGGCTCCCGGCATCGATCCCGCCCAAGAGGTGATTGCCGGTCGCGCCCAGTTTGGCGTCGGCACCAGCGAACTAATTCTGAACCGCTATCGCGGCGATGCAGTGGTCGTGTTGGGCGTAATTTTTCAGCATTCGCCGCTGAGCCTGATTGCCTTGTCCGATTCGGGAATCGACAATATCCACAAATTGATCGGCCGCAAGGTGATGATCGAGCCGAGTTCGGCGGAGTTATTTGCCTACCTGCTTCAGGAAGGCTTTACCTCTAAAGCGTTCAACTTACAGCATCATAGCCTGGATTTGAACGATTTGCTGTCGGCTAAAACCGATGCAATGTCGGTGTACGTAACCGACGAGCTGTATCTGCTCCAGCAGCAGGGACGAACTTACACTCAATTCAGCCCGCGAATGAGCGGTATCGATTTTTACGGCGACAACTTTTTTACGCTGGAAAGCGAGCTGGATGAACGCCCGCAACGCGTCAAAGCATTCCGGGAAGCAACGTTGCGCGGTTGGCGCTATGCGATGCAAAATCCAGACGAAATCGTGCAGCTGATCTACGATCGCTATTCGCAGCGCCACAGCATTGAGCATTTGCAGTTTGAAGCCAATGCAATGCATGACCTGATGCAGCCGGAACTGATCGATCCCGGTTATATGAATATCGGCCGCTGGCAGCATATCGCCCAAACCTACCATCAGCTTGGCTTGTTGCCTGAGCATTTCGATGTCGAGCCGATGCTGTATTTTCCGAACTCGGCAATCGACCTCAAAAAGCTCAAAACCACGCTTTATTACGCAGCGGCAGGCTTATTGCTGTTAAGCGTGCTATCGGTGATTTTGTTCCGCTTCTATCGGAAGGCACGTATCAATGAAGCCCGGCTCAAAACCATGTTCGATTATGCGCCGCTGAGCTTGATCGTGCTGGACGATCAAAACCGGATTCAAGGCTGGAACGCTCAAGCCGAAAAAACCTTTCTCTGGCGCGCTGAAGATATGCTGGGGAAAAATATCTCGACCATAATCCCGCCTGCGAAACGCACGGGAGTGGAAAAAGTCCTGGCAACCGTGCATAAAGAGCACGCCATTTTCCATGCCGAGAATACCAATCTCAGAGAAGACGGCAGTGAAATCCTGTGCGAATGGCTGAATGCGCCTTTTAAGGACCAGCACGATCAATCGAGTTTCATCATTTGCATGGCGCGCGACATCACCGAACAAAAGCGTCTGGAACAAAAACTTGAGCAAGCCGCGCATTACGACAACCTGACTTCGCTACCGAACCGGGCGTTGATTCTGGATTTACTGAAACAATCTCTGGCGACTGCGGCGCGGCAAAAAACCAAACTGGCCATCCTGTTTCTCGACTTAAACGGTTTTAAAGCGATTAACGACAAGCTGGGACACGAGTCCGGCGATATAATTCTGCTGACCGTTGCAAAACGTCTGCCGCAGGCTATCCGCGAGTGCGACTATGCCGGTAGGTTGGCCGGTGACGAGTTTTTGGTCATTCTGCACGACATAAGCTCGCTTGAAAACGCGCTAATGGTTGCCAATAAATTGCAGGATTTGATTGGCCAACCTTGTGCGGTTAAGGATCAGGTTGTCACTATCAGCGCCAGCATCGGCATCAGTCTTTATCCCGACGACGCGACGGAAATTAATGAGTTGATTCATCAAGCCGATCAAGACATGTATCAGGCCAAACAGGCGCATCGTTCGGATAAATGATTTATCCATGAAAAACAAACAGTCACAAATGAAAATCCTTACCCGCCGCTACCTCTTTGACATAACCGGCCTTGATCACAAAGTCGCCGAATCGCTCTCCCGCTTCCCGCTCAAGGGCATAGCGTTGAAGGATAGGAGTAAGCTCGGCAAGAACCTGTTCCTCATTGATATTCTCGCGGTACAGCTTATTCAGGCGTTGGCCGTAAAAACCTGCGCCCAGATACAGGTTGTACTTGCCCGGCGCTTTGCCGATAAAGCCGATTTCCCCCAGCACTGAACGTGCACAGCCGTTCGGGCAGCCGGTCATGCGGATCAGGATCGGATCGTGTTCAAGTCCGGCTTGCTTGATGACCAGCTCAAGCTTATCGAGCAGCGACGGAAAGTAGCGCTCGCTTTCAGCCATCGCCAAACCGCAGGTCGGAAAAGCCACGCAAGCCATTGAATTCAGGCGCAGCCCGGTCTGCTGATTGACGTCAGCCAGCCGGTATTCCGTTAGCAGCGCGTCAATGACCGGTTTCCGTTTGCTGCTGACTTGGCCGATCATCAAATTCTGGTTCGCGGTGAGCCTGAAGTCGCCGTCATGCACTTTGGCGATTTCGCGTAGTCCGGTCATCATCGGGTAATCTTCGGTGTCAAGTATGCGCCCGTTCTGGATAAACACCGTGTAATGCCAAGTATCGTTAGCGCCTTCAACCCAGCCGTAGCGGTCGCCGGAATGTTCGAATACAAAAGGCCGGGGCGGCTCCATATCCCAGCCCAAGCGCCGGTTCAGTTCGAATTTGAGCCAGTCGACGCCCCGGTCTTCGATAGTGTATTTAAAACGCGCATGTTTGCGATGGGTTCTATCGCCAACGTCGCGCTGAATCTTGACGATTTCCTCAGCGACTTGCAGCGTCTTGCTTTTGGAACAATAACCGATCACGTCGGCCAAGCGCGGGTAGGTTTCGATATCACCGTGTGTCATGCTCAATCCGCCGCCGACGCTGACGTTAAAGCCGAGCAGACGGTCATCCTCGGCGATCGCGATAAAGCCGAGATCGTTGGCAAATAAATCGACATCGTTGCTGGGCGGAATCGCGACCGCTATTTTGAATTTGCGCGGCAAGTAGTGTTTACCGTAGATCGGCTCTTCGTCCTGCCGACTTGAGGACAGCAGTTCCTGATCCAGCCAGATTTCATGGTAAGCAGTGGTTTGGGGAGTCAGGTGTTCGCTGATGCGGCGGGCATACTCGTAAACCTCTTGATGCAGCCGCGATTGATGCGGGTTTGGATTGCACATGACGTTGCGGTTCACGTCTCCGCAGGCGGCAATGGTATCCAGTAGCGCGGCGTTAATCTCGGCAATGGTCTGTTTCAGGTCGCGCTTGACGACGCCATGCAACTGGTAAGCCTGCCGCGTTGTTAGCCGAATGGTCTTATTGCACCAGGTGTTCGCGATACGGTCCACTTCCAGCCATTGCGTCGGTGTGCATACGCCACCGGGTGCGCGGATGCGGACCATAAACTGGTAGCGAGGTTCCAGTTTTTGCCTGCGGCGTTCTTCCCTCAAGTCGCGGTCGTCCTGCTGGTAAATACCGTGATATTTACACAACTGGGTGTCGTCGTCAGCCAGCGCGCCGGTCAGCGGGTCTTGCAGGCTTTTGACCAGCGTGCCGCGCAGATAATGGCTCGCGTCCTTGACTCGCTCGACTTCAGCCCGTTTCGACAATTCTTCCGGAGTTAGTTCGATCATCGTTTAACCCTCACATTTAATACACATCCCGCTGATAACGTTTTGCCTTTTGCAAATTCACGACATAGTCTTCCGCGTTGTCCGTCCCGATTTCAGCCGCCACAATTTTTATCAACGCCGTATGTACGTCATGCGCCATCCGTTTCTCATCGCCGCAGACGTAAAGGTGCGCGCCGTCCTGTAACCACATATACAATTCCTTGCCGTGTTCGGCCATCAGGTGCTGAACGTAGATTTTTTGTTCTTGATCGCGGGAGAAAGCCACATTCATCCGGGTCAGCACGCCGTTTTTCAGGTAACGCAGCCATTCGGCCTGATACAGAAAATCGGTCTCGAAATGTTGATCGCCGAAAAACAACCAGTTTTTACCGGTCGCGCCTATAGCTTCACGCTCTTCGACAAAAGCGCGGAAAGGCGCAATACCGGTACCGGGACCGATCATAATGATCGACGTGGAAGGGTCCACCGGCAATTTGAAATTATTGTTGCTATCGATATAAACAGGGATGATCGTGTCCTCGTCTATGCGCTCGGCCAGAAATGTCGAACCGACGCCCTGACGATACCGTCCATGCGACTGGTAGCGCACGACCGCCACGGTGATATGTACTTCGTCGGGATGCTGCTTCAGGCTGGAGGCAATCGAATATAAACGGGGCGGCAGTCTGCGCAGGCAGTCGATAAACGCTTGCGGCGATAGATTCCCTGCTGGAAAATCCTCTACCAAGTCAATAATTTCACGGCCATGCAGATAATCTTTCAGCTTGTGCTTGTCTTTTTGCAACTGATCCAACTTTCGATTACTCGCCAACAAGGCATACTTCTGCATCATCGGCCGGGTAATGATAGTCGCCTCAAAATAACTGAACAGCGCGTCGTAAAGAAAAAAATCCTTATCGTCAAACGTAACCGGTTCGGTACCGTCAAAGTGCAGTGCCTGTAACAACGCATTGATCACGTCAGGCGCATTGCTCGGATAAACACCGAGCGCATCGCCCGGCTCGTAAGTCAGGCCGGAACCGTCCAACGACAATTCAAGATGATGGGTTTCCTTGATTGAGCCTCGCCCATTCAGTCTGATATTTTCCAGTAAAAGTGCAGGAAACGGGTTCTTGCGGGAATAGGCGGATGCGCCTGCAACGGGCGGCGAAGTCAGCACGGCCGTTTGAAGCTTTATCTCCAGGCGTACCGACAGTTCATTTAATACCGCATCCATCCAGGCTTCGGCTTTTGATTCATAGTCCACGTCGCAATCGACCCTGGGATGAATCCGCGTCGCCCCAAGCTCTTCCAAACGGCGATCGAAATCAACGCCGGTTTTACAGAAAAACTCATAGCTCGAATCGCCCAAGCCAAGCACCGCGAACTGTATTTGCGTGAGCGATGGAGCGCGCTTGCTGAATAAATGCTCGACCAGTTCCCTGGCATTGTCGGGAGGTTCGCCTTCACCGTAAGTGCTGATGATGACCAGCAGGTTTTTCTCGGCCTTCAATTGCAGGAGCTTGTAATCGCCCATCTTCTTTATGACCGTTTTTAATCCGCGGCCGGCGGCCAAGCGGTGCATTTGTTCGGCCAGCACTTCACTGTTACCGGTTTGTGAACCGACCAGGATAGTAATCTCGGCAATATCGTCAGCGCTGGGAACGGCGGTTAAATCCTTGGTAACCAGCCCGGTCAGATATCCTCCGATCCATGCGGCTTGTTCCGGCGATAAGGCGGCAATAAATTGCTGGAGAATATGATGTTGATCGCCGCTTAATGGCGTCTGGCTGCGTTCAGGTAATAATATCTGCATATAAATACCCTGATTCTTAAATGAATGAAGCGTAACGCGATAGTTTGCAACTTTTCTTGTCAGATTACTCTAAGCCAACCGGACCGGCAATACCGGTCAATACGTAGATTTGCAGATGAGCCCTCAAAAGTACCGGCTTTCAATTATCCTCGACAGCCTTAGTTCGGCTTTATCAAGACACAGGTCATTTTTACTGAAACAAGTATCACATCATCTGTTTATTGTGTATTTCTTAAAAGGGACAATCGCAGTTAAAAAAGGCGCGCCGAATTGTGCTACGCTCTTGGTATTGCGGGCGCTAAACTCGACCTGTAAGACTTTTATTAACGCGTATTACATTTCATTAATCAGGAGTCAAGCCATGCTAATCGGATTACCTAAAGAGATTAAGGACAACGAAAATCGAGTCGGTCTGACACCGGGCTCAGTCAAAGCGTTAACGCGCCGGGGTCATCAGGTGCTGGTGCAAAGCGGCGCCGGCGAAGGCAGCTCGCTTTCGGACGAAGAATATCAGTCTGCCGGCGCCCAAATCGTCCCTTATGCGGAAGATGTGTGGGCGGCAGACATGGTGGTCAAAGTCAAAGAACCGATTGCAGCGGAATATCAGTATCTGCGTCAGGATTTATTGCTGTTTACCTATCTGCATCTGGCATCGGATAAACCGTTGACCGACGCCCTGCTGGCCAGCGGAACCACCGGCATCGCTTACGAGACCGTGCAAACCGAAGACGGCAGCTTGCCTTTATTGATACCGATGAGCGAAGTGGCCGGACGCATGGCGACTCAGGCAGGCGCAACCTATCTGCAAAAATCGCATGGCGGCCGCGGCGTATTGATCGGCGGCGTGCCGGGCGTCGCTCCGGCCAATGTCGTCATTCTGGGCGGCGGCATCGTCGGTACCAACGCCGCGCGGGTCGCTGTCGGCCTGGGCGCGCAAGTCACGGTGCTGGATATCAGCCATACCCGATTGAAATATTTGGACGACATTTACCGGGGGCAATTACAAACTCGCATCAGCAATGAATCGACTATCGAAGAAGTGCTCGATACCGCCGACATGGTCATCGGCGCGATTTTAATCCATGGCGGACGAGCGCCCTGGCTGATCACCAAAAATATGCTCCCGACCATGCGTAAAGGCTCGGTGATCGTCGACGTAGCCGTCGACCAGGGCGGCTGCGTCGAAACCACGCGCCCCACAACCCATAGCAACCCGACTTATGAAGTTGACGGCGTGGTGCATTATTGCGTCGCCAATATGCCTGGCGCTGTACCGCGCACCAGCACCTTTGCGCTGAACAACCAAACGGCCGGCTACGCCTTGCGCCTGGCAAACGAAGGTTTGGATGCTGTACGTAAAGATACCGCTTTGCAATACGGACTCAACACCTATCGTGGAGATGTGACCTACCCCGCCGTGGCGGAAGCGTTCGGCCTAAAACATATCGATCCGTTGCTGGCATTGGCTAATTCTTAAGAACGACAGTTCCCGGTAGAAGCTTGAGTCGCCTCTACCGGGAACCGGCTTATGCAATAGTGTCCAAGGTTTTATTTCAGCCCGGCAGCCAATGCTGACTATTGGACAAACATTGTTGTATGGCTTATGTCGGACGGTATCAGGAATTTTTGTCGATCTTATTCGAAAGGAGAATCCGAATGCCCTCATGGCTTGTCTTTGTAATTATCGGTATTTTCGGCATCGGCTGCGCTTAAGCGGCCAAACGGTTGTCTTTGAGCGCGGCAATAAAGTGCTTTTTCTTTTTCGCAATGAACTCGACGTTTTCCATGGAATCGATCCAGCCATTTATTATCACATAATGAAATTTCAAGGCGTTATTCACCATACTCCGAATTTGTGCCCTATAAGTATCAATCCGCTTTTGATGACGTCACTGGCCCGCTTCACCTATCGTGTTTTCGCCGCAACTTAAATGCGACCGGAAGCGATACACCACCGCTGTAATACAGGGCATTCAACAAGTTGATTCTCCTTACCGAACGCCCACCGCAATGATTGAAATGCCAGCGTTACATTTCTTGACCGGTTGCCAATATCGTCCATTACTTCGTGATTTTCCCATACTGCTTCCAAGTGGCTTGGCTGTGGCATGTCGGGTCTGAGCGATTACATTTGGCTTTATTGTTGAAAAAATACTGCGGCATTTGACTTACTTTTATTGTTGAAATGCGTGATATGACACAGTTTTATTGGTTCGGTAGCTAAAAAAGCTTGCCGAGACCTGGCCGGCCGGGCTTTTCATTAATTGGCACATTTATTGTGTGCGAATTAGATTTATGGAACTTCGTTTAAAAGGAATAAAGCCCAAAGGACCGAGCGCTATAACTTTACAATTGTAGATACGGATAATTTGGTTTTCCTCTGAAACTGCCGAGGACGAACATGAACGAATGACCCTTTTTGAAATAATGCTCGTCAACCTGTAATTATTTGGAGATCTATGTGATGCATAATGTTATTCAACCTATTTTAAAAACCACGTTAACGGCGGCCGCTTTAACGGCTACGATGGCCGCTTCCGCAGCGACTAATAAGTGGGTTAACGAGGATAATATCCTCGAACCCGGCACAACCATTCAAGCCATTGCGGCAAACGCTAATAAAAACAGCTACACCAGCAATCCGGCGTTAACAAACAACGCTTGGGGTATGCAGGGAACATGGCTTAGTTTCAATGTGACCAGCCAGTCTACTGTGGTCGTTACCTTAACCTCGGCAATAACTAATGCGCCGGGGTTTACCGTTTACAGAACAGACGGCAGTTTTACCGGTAACGGCACCGGCACAACGACAGGAAATAACGGCGCGATTCATAGCTTCAACCAAGTTGGCCAAGCCGGAGCGGCCGGAATAGTCTGGGCGACCGATGACTCGGTTACCAATTCGTTGGCGGGCAATACAACCGCCAACGGTATCGTCGAAACACTGGGTTATGTCAACGGTTCAGCGAATGAATATATCAATGCTTATAGTGGTGTGATATCTCCAGGCGCTCACGACGTTAGTATCGACAATCTGTATGAAAACGGTGTTTTCGGCAGTACTGCCACCGTAGGTAACATGAACTATTCCAATTTGACGCTGGTTGGTTTGGCGCCGGGTTATTACACGATCTTTTTAGGCGGCACCAACACCAGCGCAACCAGCGGCACGCCTATAGACGTTAAGGTTTCTGCCATGCCGGTATCGCCCGCTGATTGTTTGTTTAACGCAAATGAACAAGCATATCCGAGTTTATTGCCTGCGACCGGCACCCCATCCGAATCTGCGACAACTTACTACTATCGCAGCTATCCGCAAACCAATTCATATATAGGTATATCTTCTGCCGATAACCATCTCTATTACATGGGACCAGACGCTAAAATGCAAGATCAAGGAAATGCCGCTACCTTGATGACACAGGCAGGATGTAATTAGACTTGGTCAGCCATGCTTGGCATGCGGATCATGTTTAGCATGGCTACGAATCAACGTATCTTCGGATTTTGGTGTTTGCCATAACCGAAGATCAGCATGAATGATGATGTTTTTACCTTTCCGCGATTTGGCTTGTTTTATGATGCCGTTGGACCGATTTTCTCGCCATGGCCTTTTGGCTCTATTCTTATCATTGACCTGGCTAACAGATTGCGGCGCTGAAGAATTGGCGCTGGGTCCTATGCCTATCAGTTTGAAATCCATGCAAGTACCGGAAGTACCGGGCTTGCTGGATGGTCCTCAGCCTATCGTAGTCAATAAAACGGCCGCTATTTCCTTGGGTAAGGCGCTGTTTTGGGATACCAATGTCGGCAGCGACGGCATGGCTTGCGCTTCCTGCCATTTTCATGCCGGCGCCGATCGCCGAATAAAAAATCAGGTTGCTCCCGGCGGTCAATCGACTCCGGTAGCCAACCAGCAATTTGCTATTTCCTCTCTCGGTGACTTATTGGGAGCCAACAATGTTCTAAGCTTGAGCGATTTTCCGTTGCATCGAAGACAGAATCCTCTGCAGGAATTCTCCCAAATTGTTTTCAATAGCAATAATGTCGTCGGATCGTCGGGCACTTTCGGGGGCGAGCTCAGAAGCGTCAACCGTTCAGGCAGCATGGTCGACGATTGCCGACGCGACGCCGATGTGTTGTTTCATGCCGGAAATATCGGTACTCGGCGTGTGACACCACGGAATGCGCCCAGCGTGATCAATGCGATTTTTAATCATCGCAGTTTTTGGGACGGCCGTGCGAATAATGTGTTTAACGGCAGCAGCCCTTGGGGTGAGCGCGACCCGGATGCTGGCGTCTGGGTAAAAATCAATGACCAACAACTGATTAAGGAGCGGTTGCACTTGATCAACTCCTCCCTGGCGTCATTGGCGACCGCCCCACCATTAAATTCAACTGAAATGAGTTGCAAAAACCGAACGCTAAAAGATATAGCTAGGAAATTATTGTCGCGCCGTCCGCTGGAAAACCAAAAAGTCCATTGGAACGACAGCGTGTTGGGACGTTTAAGTTTAAGCCGGCCGGGAAATTTAAACTCCGGACTTAATACGACTTACGGCAATTTGGTCAGACAGGCTTTTGACCCGAAATATTGGTCCTATTCACCGGTAGGCGAATTCGGTAGTCCGATTGAAGATAGCCCCTACACCCAAATGGAAGCCAATTTCGCGATGTTTTTCAGCTTGGCTATTCAGCTTTATGAAAGCACGCTGATTTCCGATGAGGCGCCGTTCGATAACAGCCGGCGCGATTCGAACAATCAACCGATCGACCTGACGGTTTCGGAATTGAACGGACTGGAGCAATTTAGAGTCAATATGTGTGGCCTGTGTCATTTGGGGCCGAATTTCAGCTCTGCCTCGGTCAATGCCAATGCCGCTTTGGCTCAGTCTCACCCGGAAGTTTTCGGCCAACCGACTTTCTATATCAGTACGACAAACAATGTCGTCGAGCGCATTCCGCTCTTGGTTGGTAATCAAGCGTTGACCGCATTTTACGATACCGGTTTCGCGTCTACCGGCGTTGCCAAGGAAACCTCCGACATTGGCTTGGGCGGTGTCGACGACTTCGGCAATCCCTTATCTTTTAGTTTGCAATATCTGCAATATTTAGCGGGCAATACGATCAGAGTCGTTGACAGTGATGTGAGCACGGTACGCGCCTGCGATTTTCAGGAAGAATTTGCATTAAATTTCCAGCCGCTTTATCGGGCTACCAGCTTATTTACTCCCGGCGACGGTATTCAACCTCAGCCGCAGGCTACCGATAATTGCTATTTACCGGCAGGAAGCAATGCTTTTCTTCCTACTACTGAAGCGGCTTTAACCGAACTGAACAATCCCAATACAACTAAAATGACCGCCGAGGTGAACGCCTCTTTCAAAATTCCTTCGTTGCGTAACGTCGAGTTGACGGGGCCTTATATGCACAACGGCAGTATGGCGACCTTGCAACAAGTAATAGAGTTTTATACTCGGGGCGGTAATTTTAATAATGACGCTAAACAAATTACTCGAGTCTTTCAATTACACAATTTGCAATTCTCAGCGCAAAACCGTGCCGATCTGGTCGCGTTTCTAAAAACATTGACCGATGATCGAGTGCGTTACGAGCAAGCCCCTTTCGACCATCCCGAGATTTTTATTCCGCATGGGCATGAAGGCGATCAGGTGTTTGTGACGGCTTACGAGTCGTATCCCAACCAGGCCAGAGATGAGTTTTTGGCGATTCCCGCAGTCGGTGCAAGCGGTACGGCAGTTCCGCAGCAGCCATTTGCCAATTATTTGGCACCCTAGATAATTAGATATAGCCTATGAACAATAGCCCATTATTTACCTTAAGCCTATTCGCACTGGCGATTTGCCAAAGCGCTTATGCCGGCAATGAAACCGAAAAGAGCGCGCTCGACGAAACCATTACCTTTCTTGAGGACATCATAATCGTCGGAAAATCACCTTCCTCGACTATGTCGGTCAAAAATGAAATGTCGACTGAAGAAATTGCCGCAAAACAGGCTCAAGTCACCGATACCGCAAAATTATTAGAAGATACCGCGGGACTTAGTTTTCAAGCCGGTGGCGGGGTATCCTCATTGCCGATCATTCACGGCTTAAATGATAACCGCATCAAAATCGATGTTAACGGTATGACTGTGCATTCGATATGCCCCAATCATATGAATCCGGCGCTATCTTATATTGACCGTACTAACGTCGGCAATATCACGGTTTTACAGGGCGTAACACCGGTCAGCATGGGCGGGGACAGTATTGCCGGAACGATTTCGGTCGAATCGGCTAAGCCGGAATTTGCCGAGCCGGGCAAAGACATTTTGCTTAGCGGCAAAATGTCGTCGTTTTATCGCAGTAATGGCGATGCGTTCGGCGGCAGCATCGCGGCCGGGATTGCCAACGAACATGTCAGGCTGGACTACACAGGCTCGGATACGCAAAGCCGTAATTACAAGGATGGTAATGGCAAGGTTGTGCATTCCAGCGCTTATGAAAATCAAAACCACGCCGCCGCGCTGTCGTTCAAATTCGATAATCACTTGTTGGAGATCAAGGGCGGACAACAGCATATTCCTTATCAAGGCTTTCCAACAGCACGGATGGACTTGATCAATAACGACAGTATTTTCGGCAATGTCCATTATAAAGGCGCATTCGATTGGGGGAATCTGGACGCTAAACTTTACCTGGAGAATACCAGCCATACCATGGATTATGAGGCCGATAGACGTGCCCCGGAGCCGATGCCGATGGAAACGCGCGGTAGAAATCACGGCTATAAGCTGCAAGCCGAGATGCCATTCGGCGAACAGGAAATATTTCGTTTCGGCAACGAATTCCATAGCAGTTTAATCAACGACTTTTGGCCCCCCACTTCTCCATTGCCTAGTATGATGGGACCCAATACGTTCTTTAACCTGAACAACGCGACTCGTGACCGTGTCGGCACCTTTGCCGAATGGGAGTCGGATTGGTCGGCTGAATGGAAAAGCATGTTGGGGGTTAGATATGACCATACCATGACCGATACGGGAAATGTTCAGGCCTACAATAATGTGACTTCCGATTATTTTCAAGCACTTGCATTCAACACCTTAGACCATCAACGCAATTACGATACCTTTGATGTTACGGCATTAATGCAGTTTACGCCTAATCAATGGAGTCAATATAATTTCGGTTATGCCCGTAAAAACCGCGCGCCATCGCTCCATGAACTTTACCCATGGAGTATAAGCCCGATGCAGATGACCATGGTTGGCTGGTTCGGCGACGGCAACGGCTATGTCGGCAATATGAATCTAAAGCCGGAAACAGCGCACAATATAAGCTTTACCGCGGATTTTTATGACCCCAAGTCGGATGCCTGGGGCTTAAAGGTGACGCCTTATGTTAGCTATGTCGAAAATTTCATTGATGCCGACCGGTGCAACAATTGCAGGCAACCCAGAAATGGTTTCTATTACTTGCAAATGGCTAATCATGATGCGAGGCTTTGGGGTATCGATGTGACGAGCAGGGCCGATTTATTTACCGACAAAACAGCCGGAAAATTTTCTACTCATTCCATTATGAGTTATGTCAATGGCCGGCGGATGGATGGAGGCAACCTTTATCATATGATGCCTTTCAACCTTAAACTTAGCCTGGATCATGAAAGGAAAGGATGGAAGAACACGTTTGAAATGCAATTTGTAGATGGAAAGAACGATGTGCAAGCCATTAGAAATGAATTGCGTACGCCCGCCTATGTTTTGTTGAACGCTAAGACCGGATATCAATGGAAGAACCTTGGCATCGATATTGGGCTGGATAATATCCTCGACAAGCAATATTACTACCCTTTGTCCGGTGTCTATATCGGCGATCAAAACGCCATGACGCTGGTCTCATCCCGGCCCAATATTAATAACCTTCCCGGCTTGGGAAGATCGGTATATGTGGGCATGACCTTGACTTATTAAGAAGTATTTAAGGCTTTCGATCGAGCACAAAATAAATTTACCAAGGAATATTAAAATGAAACCAGTTGTATTGCTTACCGCATTGTTCATCACGGTTGCCGACATTCACACGGCACGAGCGGATGTTATCCATTATCAGGTCTCGGTTACTTTCCTGGATGACACCACCTTCATCGGATCATTCGATTATGACGCCACGAATCAACAGACAAGCAATCTACGGGGAATATTGGACGATGTCCTGATGGGAAATGTGGAAACACTCAATTATCAACTGAGTGCCGTTAGCGATGGGAAAGGGGGCATCACTTCCAAGGTATATGAGTTAAATACAACGGCAATCAGTACTAACCCCCCGATAAACAACAACGTTTATGCCGCGATCAATTTTAATGCCACGGACCCCGCGCTTGGCGCAACCGATCCTGCTCAATTGGCGTACATGGATTGCTCGGCGGGCGGCTTAATGGGACAGACTTGCATGTACCACTTGTCATGGCATAATCCGGTATTTCCGATGGAGGGAGGGCATGGCATACTCTCGCAAACAATTACTGCCAGTAACCAAATCTCTCGTTCCGACTGTTTTTTAAATTGGGCGGAAAATTACTACGCACAATTATTTGCTCCCGCAGGCGCTATTTCACAAACATCGTCGCCTTATTTATATCGTTACTACCCAAATACGAATGCATATCTCGGCATTTCTTCCGCCGATAGCCACGTTTATTATTTAGGGCCGGATAATCAGTTGCTGGATGTAGGTCATTTATCCACTTGGCTAACTTCGGCAGGGTGTTAGTTCATCCTGATAAGGCCGAAGCAAAAAAGATGACTCCAGAGAGGGGATTGTTCAAACCCAAAAAGCGGCGTAAGTTTTAACCGTCGAGGAACAACTACATTGACAATTTCCGGTCACCTACGCCTGTCAAATCACGGCAGACCGGATTCCCCTATGCCGCGTCTTTGTTGGTAAAAACTTGCCGATATATAACGCTTCTCCCTCACCATCTTAAAAATTAAACGCCTTAGCCTTCCCCGCCTGCGCCTTAAACTGCTTCAACCACGATTTCCCTGACAATTTCTCAGCCAGCGCAACCGCAAGATGCTGCGGATCGACACCCATGCTCTTGTTACGCCCCAAACCCTGCATGCAGGATGGACAGTTGGTCAAGATCGTAGCCCTGCCTTTTTCCGGCATGACTTCCGCCAACGACTCGCGCTTGCGGTGCAGCATCGAGGCGGAAATGTCTGGGCGCGACAAGGACAGCGTTCCCGCCTCCGAGCAGCAATTGGGCACCGGTGTGACGCTACCGAATCCGCCCAGTTGATCAAGCACGTCCAGCGCTTTGCCGTCCAGCGAGTCGTGGCAGGGCGCATGATAGAGGTAGCTCTCGTTGCCGGTGCCTGCCAAATGCAAGTCCCGCTCCAACGCATAATGGGTTATATCGACCAGCCGGCCGCCGAACAACTTGGCCGCTTCCATCTCGTTCAAGCCTTCGCGGCAAGTTCCGCAGGTTACGACGCAGCCATCGAACTCCAGGTGGGTAAACATGTCCCGGATTTGATTAAGCTGAATCGTCACGCGCAAACTGTTTTGCGAATGCATTTCGGCTTGGCCGTTGGCGTAGGCCGGAAATCCGCAGCACAAAAACGGCGGCGGTAGTACCACTCGGGTTTTCAAACCCATCAATACATGGATCGCAGCCATCGAGATGTCGGACACCATGCGCTCGGAACCGCAACCCGGAAAATAAAATACGGTGCGTTCGGCTTCCTGATCGGGTTCAAACACCAAAACCTGGTCAGGCTTGCAGTCGGGTAACAGGTCGCGCAAGGTCTTTGCCGGCACTGTCGGCATCGGCGAACTCAGCAGTTGCAACGCATAATGCTTTGACTGGCCTTTTTTCGGTTGCAGCGGCTTGGATAATGCCGCGCCCAACTGCTGTCCGACAAAACCGGCCCGAAGAACGCCGAAGCGGAACACTTTATTGAACGTCGGCGAGTCGCTGTGCAAATAGCGCAACGTCATCTTGGTCGCCGCTGCCGTGTGCTTATAGCCCCAATCGGCCAGAATCCGGCGTTCCAGCACTGACACGTCGGCAGAATCGATATCGACCGGACAAGGTTTGGCGCATTTATGACAGGTCGTGCAATGATCGGACACTTCTTCCAGCCATTGCAGCAGTTCGAATTTTGTCGAATATTCGCGCTGCGCGTCGAACAGCAAGGCTTCGATAATCGCGCCGATCGCCAGATTCTTGTTGCGTGGATGATAAAACAGGCTGCCCGCCGGATGGAAAACGCCGCAATCGGGCTTGCACTTGCCGCAGCGCACGCAATGGGCGATCTTGTTCGCCAGCTCTTCCAGTTGGCCGTGGCGCAGTATGCGCGCTTCCAAGCCCAATAGGTTGAACGACGGCGTGAAGATATGTTCCAGCACCTCGAAATCTTCGAGCTTGCCGGGATTCATCAGCCCGGTCGGATCGACTTCCCGGCGATAGGCGCTGAGTGCCGCGATGCGTTCGGGCTCCAGGTACTTGAGTTTGGTGACGCCGATGCCGTGCTCGCCGGAAACCACGCCGCCCAGTTCGACGACTTTAAACATCACCTGATCGATGACTTCGCCGGAGCGTTCCAGCATGTCCCTGTCGTTGGACAGCACCGGTAAGTTCACATGCACGTTGCCGTCTCCGGCGTGCATATGAGTCGCCAGCACAATGCGCCGGTCGCGCACTTCCTGATAGGCGAGGTCTACGGCGGCGATAATTTTAGGAAAGCCGCGAGCCAGCTCGGCGAACTCCTGCCTGAAATCGTTGATGATAGCCAGGCTGCGTAATGTTTTTTCATCGGCCAGGGGCAGCGTTTTTTGGGCCGTCGTATAAAGGTACAAAGCGACGCTTGAACGCGCCGTAAATGAATCGGCATTATCTTCAACCGGCGGTTCGCGAAATAAGGCGGCCGCGCGATCCAGGAATTTCATCTGCGCATAACGTTCTTCTTCTACGTTGACCTCTTCGATAAAACGGGCAAATTCGGCCAGCGTTTCCAGAGGAATGACCACGTCTTCATTCAGTTTGAAGGCGTTGGTGCGCCGGGCAATCGCGCCGAATTTTTTGCGGTCGGCCCAATACCGCTCCGCTTCGGCGGAATCGTGCGCTTCAAAAAGTTCGCTGTTCGGATACTGATCCAGAATCGCACGTATCTTGTCGATACCGCGCTGGGCCTGATCTAAAGAATGACCCGCAACATCAATCAACAACACGGCTTTCGGCGTTTTGAACCGGCTCGATTTGACCTGATAATCGATCGCGCGAACGTACTCGTCATCGAAATGTTCCAACGCGACCAGTGTGTCTTCGCCTTGATCGGGAAACGGAAATGTCTTGGACAACTCGACAATCACACGGCTGGCTTCTTCCATATCCTGGCCGAAAAACTCCAGGCAGATCGTGCGCGTGGCTTCGAATTTCGGATAGAGGATGAATTCCGCCGACGTGATAATGCCGTCGGTTCCTTCCTTTTGCAGCCCCGGAACGCCGCCCAATGCTTTGTTGGTGATGTCTTTCCACAGGCCTTTCTTCCTGATCTCGCTACCTTTCAAGACAATGGTCTTGATCGACTCGCCGCTTTTCTGGTCGGATACCTCGAAAGTCACATCATCTTCCGGCAGGATTTTACGCAGTTGATGATCGGTTCTGCGCACTTCCCAACGTTTGCCGCCGGGCATCGCCATCCGCCAGGAAATCAAGTTGTCGATGCAGGTGCCCCAGCGCACCGCGCATTTGCCTCCGGCGTTTTCGGCTATGTTGCCGCCTATCGATGAAGCCCAGGCGCTGGTCGGGTCGGTCGCAAACACCAGGCCCCGGCTGCTTGCGTATTGGTGTGCTTTTTCGGTGATCACGCCAACCTCAACTTCCAGCACTTGGGCCGTTGCGGTCTGCCCGTCCCAAAGCTTGAATTCCATGTCGCGCGTGCCGCGAATGTGATCAAGTTTTTCGGTATTAATCACCACGCAGTCGGGGCGTAGCGGAACCGCGCCGCCGGTCAACCCGGTACCGCCGCCGCGCGGCAAGGCTTTCAGGCCCATCTTCGCAATAGCGATCAACAGCGGCGCAAGCTGTTCTTCCTTGTCCGGCATGATGACCGCGACCGGCAGGTACAAGCGCCAGTCGGTCGCATCGGTCGCATGGGAAACCAGCGTGAACGGGTCGAATAATACATTACTGACGCCGGTCACAGCGCCCAACTCTCTTTTCATCCGGCGGCGCAAGCCCGGCACTTTTTCGACATCGTCACGAAAATCGTCAAGCAATTGTCGGGAAGCGACCAGTACTTTATGCACCCTGGATTCGTTGCCGATATTCTGTTCGATGATGCCAAGGTGCTTTGCGGCATTGTCGAACATGCGTTTGCGCCTGCTGGCCGAAGTCACCAGCTCCTGGAACAAATATGGATTGCGGCGGTAAATCAGGATCTCGCCGAAAAAACGCATCAGCAAGCGGGCCGAGCGCCCGGTTACGCGGCGGTCGCGCAATTCTTCCAGAATCAGCGCAATCTCTGTCCCCAGCAGGAAGGATACGACCTGCCAATCATCCGCAGAGGTGTAGTTGAACGGAATTTCCCGGTAGCCTCTGGGAATGGTTACCGTAGCATTGGATTCAGTTTTTAAGGTAGTAGGCGACATGGGTTTAATCCTATCCGGGATGATCGATATGGGCTATTGTCCCATTAATGGCTGAGACGGCGAAAGTGCCCGTTTTTCTGATACTGTGTTTCCTATCGTTGTTCAGATTAACCATAACAACAGCAATTACAGTGCCATGCTTAGTCTGATGAATAGTTTGCAGTATAAAAAACCTTTGGGAAATTTTGATGACAAACGTCCAATCGGCAATATATTGTTATTTTTTGCCGTCTGACCCGGTCGATAAATCAATGGGCTAAACCCATCACTCCACCGGAAAAATCAAATAATCCGTCCACTTAGTCTCACCACCCGCTTGGTCGGGACTCGGCAGCATAGCCGTATTCCAGCCGCCGCCCAAAGCCTTGATCAGCTGCACCGAGGCCGTCAACCGTTCGCCATGTAGCTGTACCGCAGTCTGCCGGTTCGACAAGGCCGCCGTTTGCGCGATTATTACATTCAAGTAACTGATCGTTCCCGCCTGATATTGATTGATCGTCAACTTCAGCGCCTGATTGGCTGCATCGACAGCTTTATCCTGCACCTGCGTTTCTTCCTCCAATATCCGCAAGGTGGCTAGATTATCCTCGACTTCCTGGAAGCCGGTCAGCACCGTTTGCCGATAAGCCGCGACATTGGCGTCGAAACTGTCGATGGACTGCTTGTATTGGGCGTTTTTAGCGCCGCCGTCGAATGCCGTCAACGCCGCGCCGGCAGGTCCAAACGCCCAATAACGGCTGGCTGTCTTGAACAGGTTATCCAACGTGGACGTTTGAAAACCATTCGAAGCAGCCAGATTCAAAGTCGGGTAATAAGCCGCTTTGGCCACGCCAATCTGGGCATTGGCGGCGGCGATTTGGCGTTCTGCAGCAGCAATGTCGGGACGTCTTTCCAGCAGTTCCGAAGGCAGGCTGACCGGAATCGCCGGCGGCTGCACGTTCAGAGGTGCAGGAGCCAGCGACAGTTCAGACGGAGGCTTGCCGATCAATACCGCAATCGCATGCTCCAGTGTCGCCCGCTGCACGCCGAGATTAATGGCTTGAGCGCGCACCGACTCCAGTTGGGTTTCAGCCTGCACCACGTCGCTCTTGGCGGCCACGCCGACCGTATAACGATTTTTGGTTATTTGCAGGGTTTTGCTGTTAACAGCCACGATTTCATCCAACACCGCCTTTTGCTCATCCAATATCTTCAGCTGAAAGTAATCCTGCGCCAATGTCGCCTGACTGGACAGCCGCAAAGCCTGCAAAGTAGCCGCGCTGGCTTGGGCGCTACCGGTGTTGGCTTCAACCTGACGGCGGACGCTGCCCCATAAATCCGGCTCCCAGGCAATTGCCCCGGCGACGCCGAACAAGTTCCTGACCCCCGACACGGCCACGCTTTGACCGCTGGCGGCGCGAAAACGGTTAGTCGTGCCGGTCAAATTGAGCAGCGGGAAAAATGCCGATTGCGCCGATTGCACCAGATGCTGGGCTTGCCGGTATTGCGCCTCGGCCTGGATTATCGACTGATTGGCGGCCGCAACCTGCTCTTCCAGCTCATTCAGCCGGGAATCGTTGAAAATCTCCCACCATTTGCCGGACAGCACGGTATCTCGGGGCTGGGCCTGCTTCCAGCCTTTACTTTCCTTAAACTCTTTCGGAACCGCCGCTTCAGGACGGACATAATCCGGACCTACCGTGCAACCGGCCAAGTGTGCGGTTAATAGTGAATAAATCAGGGGTCGGGTAATATGAACTTTCATGTAAGTCTCGTTTTGGTTCAGTTATTCACCACGAAGGCACGAAGAGCACGAAGTTCATGTTTTTTCTTCGTGCTCTTCGTGTCTTCGTGGTGAGTAAAAATGCGTAACATTGTGGATATTACTTAAGCAGGCTTATTTGCTTGGGAAGCAGCGCGTGGGAGCGAGAAAAGTGGTCGCACTTACACTTCGTTCCGGACGGAACAACATGTCCCATCCGGCTTGTGAGTCGCCGAGAACACGGAGTTTCATCTCTTCGTGTCCTTCGTGTCTTCGTGGTGAATAAGAAATTTGGGCGTTCATTGTATTGAAAGATTTTGTCTGCTTCGAAAGCGTCCACCAAACCACAGCCGGAAACGATCCAGGTAAAGGTAGACGACCGGTGTCGTGTACAGCGTCAGCATTTGACTGAAAATTAGGCCGCCGACAATCGAAATGCCCAGAGGGTGACGAAGTTCCGCGCCGTAACCGCTGCCCAGAGCCAGGGGCAACGCGCCGAACAACGCGGCCAGCGTGGTCATCATGATCGGCCGAAAACGCAATAAACAGGCCTGAAAAATCGCCTCGCGAGAATTCAGGCCCTGCTCGCGTTCGGCAAATAACGCAAAGTCGATCATCATGATTGCATTCTTTTTGACGATACCGATCAACAAAATCACGCCGATCAGCGCGATGATACTGAACTCGGTGCCGCAAGCCATCAACGCCAGCAGCGCGCCGACACCGGCCGACGGCAGCGTGGACAGGATAGTCAGCGGATGGATATAGCTTTCGTAGAGCACGCCCAGCACGATATAGATGGTCAGCAAAGCAGCCAACACCAAAAAAGGCTGGTTGCGTAACGATTCCTGGAAAGCTTTGGCCGAACCCTGGAAGCTGCCTTGAACGGCATTCGGTACGCCGATGTCGCGCATGGTTTTCTCGATCAGCTGGGTGGCTGTGGACAGCGAGATGCCGGGCTTAAGATTAAACGACAACGAGGCCGCGGCGAATTGGCCTTGATGGTTGACGGACAGCGGCGTACTGGTTGGCGCAAAACTCGCCAGCGCCGACAGCGGCACCTGGAGTGCACCCGGCTGTTCGCCGCTCGGTAAGCGCTTGGCGGGCACACTGATATAAACCTGCTTCAAAGCTTCCGGGCTTTGCCAATATTCGGGAGCCAGCTCCATGACCACCCGGTACTGGTTAAGCGGGTTATAAATCACCGATACCTGACGCTGGCCGAAAGCATTATTAAGACTGGTATCGATCATCGCCTGGGTGACGCCGTAGCGCGTCGCCATATCCCGGTTGACGACCAAACCGATTTGCTGCCCTTTGTCTTGCTGATTGCTGCTGACGTCACTGAGTTCCGGCAGCTTGGACAGTGCGGCGATGACTTTAGGCATCCATTCACGGAGCAGGCCCAAATCGTCGGATTGCAAGGCGTAATCGAACGAGCCGAACGAAGGACGGCCGCCGATACGCAGTTCTTGTGCCGGGAACATATGCAGATCGGCGCCGGGAATGCGCTTGACCTTATCGCGCAAACGGCCCATGACTTCTTCAATCGGAGGGCGTTCATTATGCGGTTTGAGCACTACGAAGACTCTGGCGCTATTACTGCCGGAACCGGCGCCGCCAAACCCGGCCACGGTACTGACCGCAGGGTCCTTTAACATCAGTTCGGAAAACTCGAAAAGTTTTTTCTGCAAGGCCCAAAAAGAAGTGCCTTGATCGGTTTGAACCTCCCCAAGCAATCTGCCGCCGTCCTGGGTCGGGAAAAAACCTTTATCGATCACGATGTACAAATAAACATTGAGGCCTATCGTGCCGAGCAGCATCAGCATCATGATGCGGCTATGACGTAGCGCCCAGCGTAACGAACTTTCATAAGCCGCTTGCAGCCGGTCGAACGCCCGGCCTATGCCTAGATAAAGTCGGCCATGCTGCGGACTTTCTTTGCCTACCCACCGTGCGCACAGCATCGGCGTAACGGTCAGCGAGACCAGTAACGACACCAGAACCGCTGCCGACAGCGTTACCGCAAACTCTTTGAACAAACGTCCGACCACACCGCCCATCAATAAAATCGGCAGGAACACCGCCACCAGCGACACGCTCATCGCCAGCACGGTAAAGCCGACTTCTTTGGCGGCCAACAGCGCGGCCTTGAACGGCGCCACGCCTTTTTCGATATGGCGCTTGGTGTTTTCCAATACCACAATCGCGTCGTCGACCACAAAGCCGGTGGAGATAGTCAGCGCCATCAAGGTCAGGTTGTTCAGGCTGTAATTGAAGAAATACATGACCGCGCAGGCGCCGAGCAACGACGCCGGCACCGCAATAATCGGCACCAGCGTCGAACGTATATCGCGCAAAAACGCCAGCACGACCAGAATCACCAACACGATCGCAATCAACAAACTGTGCTCGACCTCGGTAATCGAAGCCCGGATGGTCTGGGAGCGGTCGACAACTACCGACAGCTCTATAGTATTGGGGATAGCCGCGCGCAACTCCGGCAACAAGGCCTTAACCTGATCGA
This sequence comes from Methylobacter sp., assembly GCF_036845245.1. Lineage (NCBI taxonomy): Bacteria > Pseudomonadati > Pseudomonadota > Gammaproteobacteria > Methylococcales > Methylococcaceae > Methylobacter > Methylobacter sp. Next base: position 68,625 of record NZ_DAIUEH010000009.1, on the reverse strand, counting down.
CGGTTTGAATTACATTAGCGAGCGGCTGCTTTCTGAGAATCAGCAGCACCGAAGGTTTGCCGTTTTTCAGCCCGGTATTGCGCAAATCCTCGACCGAATCCACGACTTCGCCGAGGTCTGAAATTTTGACCGGCGCGCCATTGCGGTAGCTGACGATCAGCGGCAGGTAATCCGCTGCTTTGCGCGCCTGGTCATTGGCCTGGATCTGCCAGCGTTGCTCGCCGTTTTCGAGCACGCCTTTCGGGCGGGAGATATTGGTTTGAGTGATGGTATTTCTGACATCCTCCAGACCGATACCGTATTTGCTCAGCGCGTTAGGGTTCAGTTCGACCCGTACCGCCGGTAGCGCCGCACCGCCGATTTGCACTTGGCCAATGCCTGGAATCTGCGATATTTTCTGCGCCAGGATGGTCGAAGCGGCATCATACATTTGGCCGCGGCCAAGGTTTTCGGAAGTCAGCGCCAATATCAGGATCGGCGAATCGGCCGGATTGTCCCGGCGGTAACTGGGACGATTGGGCATGCTGGTAGGCAGCAAGCTGGCGGCGGCATTAATCGCGGCCTGAACATCGCGGGCGGCGCCGTTGATATCGCGGTCCAGGTCGAATTGCAGCGTAATTTGGCTGGAACCCTGGGAACTGCTTGAGGTCATCTCGGTGATGCCCGCGATTCGCCCCAATGCCCGTTCCAATGGCGTGGCAACCGTAGCCGCCATGGTTTCGGCGCTCGCTCCCGGCAACTGGGCCTGTACATTAATGGTCGGGAAATCCACCTGCGGCAACGACGCCACCGGTAAATTCAAAAAAGCCAGGATGCCGACCAGAACGATGGCCAGAGTCAGCAGACTGGTGGCGACCGGACGGTATATAAACACTGCCGACAGATTCATTACAAACTTCCGTCGTTTTCAGGAACTTCGGGTGGATTCAGACGCAACCATCCGTTCACGCGCCGGGCCAGACTATCCATCCATAAATAAATCACCGGCGTGGTGTACAAGGTCAATAATTGGCTCAGCAACAAGCCGCCGACCATGGTGATACCCAGCGGATGGCGCAGCTCCGAGCCGACGCCGCTGCCCAGCATCAACGGCAAAGCACCCAACAGCGCGGCCAGAGTGGTCATCAGGATAGGCCGAAAACGCAGCAGACAGGCCTGAAAAATCGCATCGGCGGGCGACATGCCTTGCTTGCGCTCGGCGTCCAATGCAAAGTCGATCATCATGATCGCGTTCTTCTTAACGATGCCGATCAACAGAATAATGCCGATAATGCCGATAATGCCCAGATCGCCGCCGGAAACCATCAAGGCCAACAATGCGCCGACTCCGGCCGAAGGTAGCGTGGACAAAATGGTAATCGGGTGGATATAACTTTCGTATAACACGCCGAGCACGATATATACGGTGACGATCGCGGCTAAAATCAGCCACAAGGTATTGCCCAGAGACGCTTTAAACGCCAGCGCAGCGCCTTGGTAACTGGTGCGGATGCTTAACGGCAGATCGATCTCCTGCTTGGCGCGGTCGATCGCATTGACCGCATCGCCCAATGCTGATCCCGGAGCCAGGTTAAACGATAGCGTCGCAACCGGGAACTGGTCGAGATGGTTAATCGATAGCGGGGTTGGCCGTTCCGATATTTCGGCTATCGCCGACAACGGCACCTGCACGCCGTTGCTGGATGGAATCCGTAATTCTTTCAGGGCTTCCGGGGAACTTTGCGCGGCCGGATCGACTTCAAGCACCACCCGGTACTGGTTGGACTGGGTGAAAATAGTCGATACCAGCCGTTGCCCGTAAGCGCTGTACAACGCATTATCGACTGCGGCGGTGCTGACGCCGAGGCGGCTGGCGGTGCTGCGGTCGATATTGACATAGACTTGCCGGCCCTGGTCCTGCACATCGCTGGTCACATCGGCAAATTCCGGTTGGCCGCCTAGTTCTGCTACCAGCTTATGCGTCCAGCGATTCAATTCATCAATATCCGGCGTTTCCAGCGTGAACTGGTACTGGGTGCGGCTAATCCGGTTTTCCATGGTCAAATCCTGCACCGGTTGCAAATACAGGGTAACGTCGGTCAGCGCGGCCAGTTTGGGCTTCAGCCGGGCTATCACTTCGGTTGCGCTTAGCTTTCGTTCGGCTTGCGGCTTCAGGTTGATCAAAAAGCGGCCGGCGTTGGGCGTGGTATTGATGCCGTCGACGCCGATGAATGACGACAGGCTTTCTACCGCCGGATCTTCAAGCAGCAGAGCGGCCAACTTTTGCTGATGTTCGGCCATCGCCGAAAAAGATACATTTTGCGGCGCTTCGGAAAAACCCTGGATGATGCCGGTATCTTGAATCGGAAAAAAACCCTTGGGAATGAAAACGTACAGCGCCACGGTCAGCGCGGCGGTAACAAAGAATACCGACATGGTCAGGCCTTGCCGCAGCATGACCCATTCCAGGCTGCGGCCGTAAGCGGCAATCAGCTTGTCGAACCAATCGTCTGGCTTTTCGGCATGCGCTTGATGCGGACGCAGCAGCTTGGCGCACATCATCGGCGTCAGCGTCAGCGATACGATGGCGGAAATCAGGATCGCCACCGCCAGCGTGATCGCGAATTCCCGGAATAAGCGGCCGACCACATCGCTCATGAACAGCAGTGGAATCAGCACCGCGACCAGCGAAAAAGTCAGCGAAATAATGGTAAAGCCGATTTGTTCGGAGCCTTTCAACGCGGCTTTCAACGGCGATTCGCCGCGCTCGATATAGCGGGAGATATTCTCGATGACCACAATCGCGTCGTCGACCACGAAGCCGGTGGCGATAGTCAATGCCATCAATGTCAGGTTGTTGATGCTGAATTCGGCCAGGTACATCACAGCAAAAGTGCCGACCAAAGACAGCGGCACTGCGACGCCCGGAATGATGGTGGCCGGGACGTTGCGCAGGAACAGGAAAATCACCATCACCACCAGGGCCACCGCCAGCAGCAATTCGAACTGCACATCGTGCACCGAGGCGCGGATAGTCACGGTGCGGTCGGTCAACGGCAGCACTTCGATGCTGAGCGGCAACGAGGCCTGCAATTTCGGCAACAGCTCCTTGATGCGGTCGACCACCTCGATCACGTTCGCGCCGGGCTGACGCTGGATGTTGACGACCACGGCCGCAGTTTTGTTCGCCCAGGCCGCCAGCCGGACATTTTCCGCACCGTCGATCACTTCGGCGACTTCGGATAGCCGCACCGGCGCATTATTGCGGTAAGCCACGACCAAATCGCGGTATTCCGCTGCCGAACGGAGCTGGTCGTTGCTGTCGATAATCGCCGAGCGCATCGGGCCGTTGAACATGCCTTTGGGCTGGTTGACGTTGGCGGCGGCAATCGCGCTACGCACATCTTCCAGGCTGATGCCGTAAGCCGACAGCGCTTTATGATTGGCTTGAATCCGCACCGCAGGCCGTTGGCCGCCGCTGATGCTGACCATGCCGACACCGGACAACTGGGCGATTTTCTGCGCCAGCCGGGTATCGACCAGGTCTTCGACCTTGAACAACGGCAAGGCTTTGGACGTGACCGCCAGTGTCATGATCGGCGTGTCGGCCGGATTGACCTTGCTATAAATCGGCGCTTGCGGCAAATCATCCGGCAGGAAATTAGTCGCCGCATTAATTGCCGCCTGCACGGTTTGTTCGGCAATATCCAAGTCCAGATTCAGGTTGAATTGCAGGGTAACCACCGACGCGCCGCCGGAACTGGTCGAGGACATCTGGGTGAGTCCGGGCATCTGGCCGAACTGGCGTTCCAGCGGCGCGGTCACGACCGAAGTCATCACTTCGGGACTGGCGCCCGGATATAAGGTCACGACTTGTATGGTCGGATAATCGACTTGCGGCAACGCCGACACTGGCAATAACCGGTAAGCCAGGATGCCGAGCAATAACATCGCCACCATCAGCAACGAGGTCGCCACCGGGCGCAGGATGAACAACCGGGACGGGTTGAAATTCGGCAGGGTATGGTTTGAGGGAGTCATAGTCTAAGGACGCCGATCTTTTTTACGTGACTTGCCTTCGGGCTTGACCAGCGCATTCGTATCAGCGGCCACGGCCAGTCCGTCTTTTTGGGCAATATCGACCTGGCTGCCTTCATGGAGACGGTCGATACCTTCCACCACCACCGTTTCGTTGGCGGCAAGATTGCTTAACACCGCAACTTTGTCCCCATCGGTCGGCCCCAATGTGATACGGCGCAACTGCACGGTTTTGTCCGGGTTGACGACGTAGACAAACGCGCCTTGGGTATCGTGCTGAATGGCGGCGCTGGAAACCAGTGTTACGTCGGGCAAGGTATCCAGCTGCATTTTAACGTTGACGAACTGGTTGGCGAACAGGGTGCTCTCGATATTGTCGAATTGCGCCTTCAGTTTCAGCGTGCCGGTGGTGGAATCGATCTGGTTATCGAGCGCCAGCAATTTGCCCTCGGCCAGTTTGATTTTACCGGCCCGGTCATAAGCCTCGACGCGAACCGGTTCGTTCGAACGTCGGCGCCGCACCACCGATTGCACATTGTCTTCGGGCAGTGTAAACACCACGGTGACCGGCTGGAGCTGGGTAATCACTACCAGGCCGTTAGTATCATTGGCATGGACAATATTGCCCTGGTCAATCTGGCGCAAGCCGACCCGTCCTGAAATCGGCGCGGTCAGCCGTGCATAGGTTAGCTGGAGTTTGGCATTATTGACTTGGGCTTTATCCATTTCGACAATGCCGCGGTATTGTTTAACTTGGGCTTCCTGGGTCACGGTCTGCTGAGAGGAAATCGAATCCTGTTCCAACAAGGTCAGATAACGGTCATGATCTACTTGGGCATTTTTCAGCAGGGCTTCATCGCGCATCAATTGTCCTTCAGCCTGTTGCAGCTGTACCTGGAACGGGCGTGGATCGATTTCCGCCAGTAAATCGCCTTCCTTGACCATCTGGCCTTCGCTGAACGCTACCCGCACCAGTTCACCGTCAACCCTGGGCCGCACGGTCACTGTGCGCAAGGCAGTTACCGTACCCAAGCCGTTCAGGTACACCGGAAAATCGGCTTTGGCCGAGGTTTCTATCGCCACCGGTGCCGGTGCGTCATCGTCATGGCCACGTTTACCGCCTCTGGAATCGGATTTCTTCTCAGGCACTGCTGATGTCGAATGCTGGAAATAAAAACCTGTGCCGATCATAGCCAGCACGATCAGCGCACCGGGCAATAAAAAAGCCCGGCGCCGGTTGGCGAGCGTGGGTAATTCGTGGTGATTGTCTTTGCTCATACGGACATGGTTAATTAAGGGTTTGAGAGCGGATAGCTTGAATACCGGCCAGCGAGAATTGCACGACGTGTTCGGCAAAGGCTTTGATGTCGCTTAAGTCGCTGGGATGACTGCGGAACGGCCGGGCATTTTGCATGTGCCTTAAGCGCAGCAGTTGAAAACATTGGCCCATGATGCTGGCGTGGCAGTATTGGATTTGTTGGTCGGTAGCCGCCTGTCCCAGGCATTCTTTCAGCAAAGCGAACATTTGCATGCGTTGCGGGTTGATTTCCTTTTCCAGAATATCGGCCAACAACCGGGTAGGCTGCGCCATTTCCTTATGAATAATCGCAAACGAATAGGAATTCTCGTCGCCGATACGCCTGACCAGGGATTTAATCCGCTGCGCCAGCCGTTGTTCTGCCGATGCATCGCCCATCAGGCCGCCGTCGGGCGGATACAGGGCAAGTTCCTGGTTAAAAGCAAAACGCCAGGATTCCAGGTAGAGGGTTTCCTTATCGCGAAAATGATAATTGACCGAGGCGATGTTGGCATCCGCTTGCCCGCAGATTTCGGCTATCGTCGCATCCTGAAAGCCTTTCTCGGCAAAGATTCGACTGGCTGCGTTTAATAGGCGGATACGGGTTTTTTCCGGCTTGGTTTTAAGATTCTGCATGCAGACACATTGAAAATAGACCTGTTATTTATGTTTGGTAATTGTAATTGAAATCTATAATTTAAATACATATTTTACCAAACTTTACAACAAGCTCTATATAATTGATTTTTATTAATATTCGGCACTTAATCGCTGATCGCTCGGCAGCAGTTCGCAACGTTATCCCGGGATTTGAAATAATTCCCGCGCTGGAGCCTCACTACCATTAAGTTAAGAAGACAATGACACCGTAGGAGCGGGCCGCGCCCGCGATATTTAGGCGGCGAGCAGGGTTGTAGTTCCTTCATCGCGGGCATGGCCCGCTCCTACAACGCTTAACTTAATGGCAGTGGAGCTGGAGCGTGGGTAACGATAAATCCTGCTAAACCGGCCTATTTTGCAATTTAAATGTTAAATGCGTATTTCAAAGTCAGCCGTCCGCATACCTGCTTTATCTATTCGAGCTCCGCTGTTGACTGTCCGAAGATCAGCAGCGGTTGCGTAAAAAAAGCTATCTGTCGGCCAACAATTTGCCCGCGTCACCATCGCGGACCATACTGTTAAGCCGGGATTTAAGGCGAACCGATAAAAACAGTGAATCAAGGCAAAAGTCTTGCACTTTCACCTTGATTCGAATCGGGCCGGTTATTTAGCGGCTGTCGGTTGGCCAATGAAGTTACGCAGATCGGCCAGCGTGACCACGCGCGGACCGTGCAGGGCAGCAATCTGACCGACATCCAGTTTCAGCTTCTGGATGTTTTGGTAAAGATTTACTGAATAAGGGTTAGCTTTGGCAGGCGGCGGTACATTGGCTGCGGTAGGCGTGAAGGCGTCGGCTTCGACCAGGATTTTTTCTTTAGGCAAATAGACCAGTACGAACGCATCGTTGTGACTGTTACCGGCGATAGAATGAATCTCGATAGTGCGTTTGCCGTCCGAAAGTACATGTTTTCCGGTAAAGCTCTCAAAGTGCGCGGGCTTTTGCGACTTGGCCAGACGATCGGGATTGATCGTATGCGGAGCGGCCCAAATTTTTTCATAATACGACTGGTTCGGTTGCAACGTGACGATCGTTGAACCTTCATCGACATAAGTGCGCAAGCCTCCGGCATGGTCGAAATGGGCATGGGTGTTAATCAGGTATTTGATCGGCTTGTTCGGAATGATCTCTTTGAGCTTGGCGATCACAGCTTCCGAGCGCTCTTCATTTTGCGGTGCTTCGACCAGCACGATGTGGTCGCGCTGATTGATCGCAACGCTGTGATGACTGCCGCCGGTCAGGTAATAAACGCCGTCGGCCAGCTTGTTGGCGGTCACGACCACAGCCGGGGCCTTGGCGACTTGCTGGGGTACCGCAATGTCAACCGGCGGATTCGCTTTGACTGCCGAGACGTTGATGTCCAAAACCGGGTAACCGCCCTGATTGCGGACAATGTGGCTTGGGAATTGTATGCCGTCAAAATCCTTATAATCGCTGTACCGGGTTTCGACCAGCGTGTCGCCGAGCACAGGATTATCAATCCAGGTCTGCACCCGTTCCAGCTGATTGTTCGCGTTGATGGTGCCGACATAGCGGTATTTGCCTGCAATAGTGAACGCTACTTCGGTGCCGCTATCGACGGTTTTCGAAACGGCATTGTTGGCTTGCGCCGCTTTCAGGAAGCCTTGCGGACTGGCCCAGATTTCCGCCAGGCGCTCTTCAACAGCCGCCGGTTGCGCGGTTGGCGCTGGTGCGGCGTTACCGGCAGCGGCCACGTTCCAGGCGGTACCGCCGCTGACATATTGGTCGACCTTTTGCTCAACCGGCGCAGGACGTACGCGGCCGGGCTCCACAGTCTGGCTGCGGGTGATCTGCACCCGCACACTGGCAGTGTCGTAATTGATGTCGGCGGTAAAGTTTTTCACGTCGAACTGCGGCCAGGATAAATCCGGGTTCGGCGCCTGGCCGAACTGGTACCAGCGTCCGGCGCCTGAAAATTCGATGGATTTGATGTTGTCTGCTCCCGAAACCTCGGACGCCGCCTGCAAGCCCTGCGGTTGCAGAGCGCTGCATCCTGCCCCAGTCAATGCGACTGCCAAGCCAACAGCTGTATATATCGATCTATGCATGAAACCCCCTTAGGATTATATAGAATGAAAAAAATATGAAGGATCAGCCAAGTGCAATGCAATAGACATACCAGGCGGTCTTTACTGGGTAAACGAGGCGTTTAGGAATGAGTTCTGCTGAATATCCAGCAGAACTTGTTGGGAGGCTGCATCTGGTGAGGCAGTCTTGAGGCTGAATAGTTTTGATGGGGCTGGCAGCTTGCACTAATGTGTTTGATAAACAGCTAAACCTTAGCACTACCGCACATGAGCCTATCTCAGCCCGAATTTTTGTGGATTTGATACGAGCGGCGCTGAGTATCTTGATTGTGTTTTGATCAAAACGCTGGCACCGCCAAAAACTAAAAAAGCAGGCGAAATGTTTCGCCTGCTTATTCTCTTCGGCTAGTGATTATTTGTTGGCTGCTTTCAAGTGCTGAACAGCTTCTTCAGCGGATTTTGTTGCGATCTCGGCGTGGTCTTGTTTGCCTTGGGTTATCGAGTCTTCCAATGATTTTATACCCGCTTCCAGGTGGGTTTTGGCTTCACCCGTTGCAACATCTTCACCTTTTTTGGCATGTTCAAGGGCGCTTTCGGCATGCGTCACCAACACAGATGCGTGCCCCGCCTTGCCGTGGGTTACCGCCTGCTCGGCGTGCTTTAAGGCTGCGGCGGCATGTTCTTCAGCAAACACTCCTGTGCTAACAAATAATAATGCACTGATAATAATCGCTTTATAGTGTTTCATGAATTCTCCAAGGAAAAATATGTTATCGGGTTACAAACGGTTTAATTCAAAGCGCTAAAAAACTTAACTTACTCCAGTCGGTTGATTTTCGGACTTTGACCATCACAGGGTAATAGCCGGTTATTGCAATGCACGAGGCTCGGCAAGTTTTAAGAAAAGCCGATATGCAATATTAAGCTATCAATTTTCATACCATCGTTTAATACTCTGTTTTTGAAAGAAAAATAAATATTAAGACGGGCCATGATGATGCCTAACCAGCAGGTGTTGTTGAACAGCTGCTCATAGAACAACTATCGATTTCTTGAAGTTCAAGTTTTTAACTTGTTTGTATATTCTGAATAGGTACGGGCCAAACGGACGCCGCGCTTCAATATCTTGCAGACTACGAAAAACTGTTAATTAGGCCCGGATGAATTGGATGGCTTCCTGTTCCTCATATTCCAGCAAACCGGCTTATCCGTACGAAAAATATCAAAGCCCTAAATCATCAAAACCGGCGTTTGTAAGTGATTGTGCGTATTTACAATGATCCGTAGACAGAACACAGTAACCCGGCAAGCGAGCTGACCGGACAACCGGAAGCCTGTGCGCCCAAAGAGGCCACGGGCTTTTTTTTGGTTCAAAATTTAGCGGCAACTATCAGTTTGCGGCCCAATCACAGGAGCTTTTATGTCCCATTGGTACGAAGATAATTCTCTCTCCATCGGGAAAACACCGCTGGTACGGCTTAATCGCATCATCGACGGCGCGCCGGCCACTCTGCTGGCAAAAATTGAAGGGCGCAATCCCGCTTATTCGGTCAAATGCCGGATCGGTGCGGCGATGATTTGGGATGCCGAGCGGCGCGGCTTGTTGGGTCCCGGCAAAGAACTGGTAGAGCCGACCAGCGGCAACACCGGCATTGCGCTGGCGTTTGTCGCGGCGGCTCGCGGTATTCCATTGACCTTGACGATGCCGGAGACGATGAGTCTGGAGCGCCGCAAGTTACTGATCGCCTATGGCGCCAAACTGGTATTGACCGAAGGCGCCAAAGGCATGAGCGGCGCGATAGCCAAGGCCGAGGAAATCGCCGCGTCCGATCCCGAGCGTTATGTCTTGCTCCAGCAGTTTAAAAATCCGGCAAATCCGGCTATTCATGAGCAGACCACCGGGCCTGAGATCTGGAATGACACCGACGGCGCTATCGATATTCTTGTTTCCGGTGTCGGCACCGGCGGAACCATTACCGGCGTTTCCCGCTATATCAAGCAGACGCAGCATAAAGCCATCGTTTCGATTGCGGTTGAACCCGAGGCGAGTCCCGTACTCAGCCAGCATCGCGCCGGTGAACCGTTAAAACCCGGCCCTCATAAAATTCAAGGCATCGGTGCGGGATTTGTCCCTGATGTGCTTGATCTATCCCTGGTCGATGAAATAGAACAAGTCAGTAACGAAGACGCGATCGCTTATGCGCGCCGTCTTGCCAGAGAGGAAGGCATACTGTCCGGTATTTCCTGCGGCGCTGCGGTGGCTGTCGCTGTACGTGTTGCCAAGCGGCCTGAAAATGCAGGCAAAACCATTGTTGTGGTGTTGCCGGATTCCGGTGAACGTTATTTGAGTTCGCCTTTGTTCGAAGGCGTTTTCGATGCCGGTGGTTTGGCGGTATGAACGGCAAATATGATTGGGGTATCGATCAGCTCGTAGCGCAATTGCGTGATTCGCGTACGCAAGCGCAGGAAGCTCGAAACCGGCGAGATAAACCCTCCAAACCGCCATCAAAAAATGAGCTACATGCAATTTTAGAGGGCTTGAGTTCAGTCTTGTTTCCAAACCGCTTGGGACCACCTGATTTGAGTGACGAAGGCATCGATTACTTTGTTGGCCATAGCCTTGAAACCTTACTACGCCGACTGTGTACGCAAATCAGCTGTGAACTTCAGTCTAATTCGGAAAGTCCGGATATCGATAACGCAACTCATGAGCAAGCCATTGGCATTGTCAAACAGTTTGCTGCACAATTGCCCACGGTAAGAAAGTTACTTGATAGCGATATTCAGGCTGCATTTGAAGGCGATCCCGCCGCAAAAACGCCTGACGAAGTACTGGTTTGTTATCCGGGCATTACCGCCGTCATTCATCAGCGGCTTGCGCATATCCTTTATCAATTAGGCGCGCCACTGGTTGCCCGCATGATCTCAGAACTTGCGCACTCGGCCACCGGCATTGATATTCATCCCGGTGCACAAATCGGCGAGAGCTTCTTTATCGACCACGGCACCGGCGTGGTCATCGGTGAAACATCGGTAATCGGGCGGCATGTTCGTCTGTATCAGGCCGTTACCTTGGGAGCCAAACGTTTTCAAAAAGACGATACCGGTATTCTTCTCAAAGGATATGACCGGCATCCTATCGTTGAAGACGATGTCGTTATTTATGCGGGCGCGACGATTTTGGGTCGTATCACCATAGGCCGCGGTTCGAGCATCGGCGGCAACGTCTGGCTGACCCATAGCGTGCCGCCTAACAGTAATATTACCCAGGCGCAGGTGCGTAGTGAATTATTCCAAAGCGGAGCCGGAATATGAGCTTTTAGGCTTTTGCCTGGAAATTCAGGAATCGGAAGACGGAGCTTCCCTACTATTTAGTTTCCGATCTGGAGATTGGAATGTAACCAATTAAATTACACCAACCACAATAGGAAAAAGTCATGACAGATATCCACCAAGGCCAAGAACATACCGCATTAGGCGATGTTGCCGCGCGTACTCTGGCGAATGCCACCAAAACCGTCCCCATGCTATCAACCATCACGCCACGGTGGTTGGTCCATCTATTGCATTGGAAACCGCTCGAAGCCGGTATCTATAGAGTCAACAAAGTTAAAAATGAAAAAGATCTCCATGTTGATTGTTCCAGTCTCGATGAAAAAGAACTGCCGCAAACCTTTGCCGATTATGAGGAATGGGGGCGTGAATACAGGCTGAATGCCGTCAATACGGTACTTGATATTCATACACGTATTGCTGATTTATACAGCAGCCCGCATAACCAAACTCATGAACAGCTGCGTTTGACTATCGAAACCATTAAAGAGCGCCAAGAAAGCGAGCTGATTAACAATGCTGAATACGGTTTGCTCAATAACGTCGCGGTATCGCAGAAAGTACAGCCGGTTAAAGGTGGCACGGGCGCACCCACGCCTGATGATTTGGATGAATTGATTTCCCGTGTCTGGAAAGAACCGGGATTTTTTCTGGCTCATCCAAAAACCATTGCCGCGTTCGGACGTGAAGCTACTTACCGTGGCGTACCGCCTGCTATAGTCACTTTGTTCGGCTCGCAGTTTTTAACCTGGCGCGGACTGCCGTTGATTCCATCGGATAAGGTCAGAATTATTGACGGTAAAAGCAATATTTTGCTGTTGCGCACCGGTGAAAGCCGCCAAGGCGTGGTCGGTCTTTATCAACCCAACCTGACCGGCGAACTGAGCATGGGTCTTTCCGTCCGCTTTATGGGCATCAATCATAAAGCGATTGCCTCTTACTTGATCTCCCTGTATTGCTCGCTGGCGGTGTTGACTGATGATGCGCTCGGGGTGCTTGAGAATGTCGATGTGGGCCAATATCATGAATACAAGTAACGTTGAATCCGCCAATCAAGCTCCACAAGGCTTTACGGAAAATCCTGGTCACGCCGCATCGCTGCCCGATGTAGCGTATCTAACCAAACTGGCCAATGAGTTGTTTACGGCATTGCCTTGCGATGGATCGCGTATCGGTCTTGCCGCTTCGGCAGTGCCGAGCGGATTGGCTTCATCTTTGCCTGGTGTAGATAAGTTAGACATACCGCAAGGTTTTGCTCAGCCGGGTGAAGCAGAGCTGCAAAAGTTGTTTTCTCTAGGTCAACCGTCTTTAAAGAGCGTCCCGGACAGTCTTGATAGGGGCCCGGTTTTCGGCAATCCGTCTTCGACGGCAACATCGCCGTTGGCAGGTTTGGACGAATCGGTGCTGGCGGGTATTTTTCCGCAAGACCTTGGACTGCCCGGTGAAGCGGAATTGCAAAAATTGTCGGTTACGCGCCCGACTTCCGTAAGCGCCTTTCCTGAAAGTATTGACCCCCGTTCAATTCCTGCCGTTTCACCTTCGGTGGCGGCACACGAGCTGACGGCTGAAGCGCTGGCAGATAGCGACAAGTCAATGGAAACGGTAATTTCACCGCAGGTTTTTGAAACGGAATTGCAAAAACTTTTCGCTGCCAATGCATTGTCTACCGGGAAAATTCCGACAAATGCGGCAGACAGCTTGATATCCGGGATTTCCACGTTGACTGCAACATACGGTTTGGCTAGTTCGCTGGCCGGCTTCGACGCTTCATTGATAGCAGGGCTTTCACCTCAGGCCTATGGTCTGCCCGGCGAAGCTGAGCTGCAAAAACTTTTTGCTTCTTCGGGAAGCATCCCGGCAAGCACCGGCTCGGGTTCATCATTTTACTTTCTCGATGAATTGAAAACCGGCGGATTTAATGCGCAAGCGCCAACGTTGGCTTCCGCTCATCCACCTTTTGATGTCCAGGCGCTGCGTCGTGATTTTCCGATTCTCAAGGAACATGTCAACGGACATCCGTTAGCCTGGTTTGATAACGCGGCGACGACCCAAAAGCCGCAGGTGGTAATTGACCGGGTGTCGTACTTTTATGAGCACGAGAATTCAAACATTCACCGTGCAGCGCATGAACTGGCGGCGCGGGCGACCGATGCTTATGAAAAAGCACGGAATACTGTTGCGCACTTTTTGAATGCATCGTCTTCCGACGAAATTGTTTTTGTGCGGGGCACAACCGAGGCCATCAATCTTGTGGCGCAAACTTGGGGGCGGCAAAATCTTGTTGCAGGCGATGAGATCGTCATCACTTGGCTGGAACATCATGCCAATATTATACCGTGGCAACAATTAACCGAGGTTACAGGAGCGAAGTTACGCGTTGTGCCCGTCGATGACGATGGTCAGGTATTACTTGGTGAATTCCAGAAATTGCTGAATTCACGCACCAAACTGGTCTCGTTTTCGCAGGTATCCAACGCACTGGGTACGGTAACCCCCGCCAGGGAAATGATCGAGATGGCGCATCGTGTCGGTGCGCGTGTTTTGCTGGATGCCGCCCAATCCGTTTCGCATTTACACGTCGATGTACAAGAGCTGGATTGCGATTGGTGTGTATTTTCCGGGCACAAGATATACGGTCCGACCGGTATCGGCGCGCTGTATGGCAAGGCAGAGTTACTTGAGTCCATGCCGCCGTGGCAAGGCGGCGGCAATATGATCGAAGACGTGACCTTTGAAAAAACTCGCTATCAACATCCTCCCGCCCGCTTTGAGGCCGGTACCGGCAATATTGCGGACGCTGTTGGATTGGGGGTAGCGTTGGAATACCTGACGAAAATCGGTATCCATAATGTCGCGCGTCATGAGCATGAGTTGCTGGCCTATGCGATGGATGCGCTAAGAAGCATTCCCGGCTTGCGTTTGATCGGCACGGCTGCCGAGAAAACCAGCGTATTGTCGTTTGTGTTGGCAGGGCATAACAATCAGGATGTTGGTGATGCGTTAAACCGCGCCGGTATTGCGGTACGTGTCGGCCATCATTGCGCTCAACCTATTTTGCGCCGTTTCGGCCTGGAAAGCACAGTGCGTCCGTCGCTGGCGTTTTACAATACGCATGAGGAAGTTGATCGTTTAGTCAGCACCGTGAGACGGATTCAGAGCGGTAAAGATTTTTAGCGAGTTTGCTTGATAGCAAAAAGGATGCGATGAGGCTAGCGTTAAGGTCAAAGCCGTCGAAAAAAAAGATATAACCGTCTTTTAATCATAATATTTTAGCTCCAACAGCAGTGAAATAGGCCGTCAAAAGAAGCAATTAGTGAAGGAGTCAACAGATGTTTAAGGTATTAACGTATAACAATATATCGCGGGCCGGTCTGGACATGTTTCCAACCTATAACTACCAAGTTGCATCACAAATCGATAATCCCGATGCCATTTTGCTGCGTTCTTTTAATCTTCACGACCAGCCGATTCCCGAATCGCTGAAGGCCGTCGGCCGTGCAGGCGCAGGTGTTAATAATATTCCGGTGGAAGAATACACAAAGCGCGGCATTCCGGTGTTCAGTACGCCTGGCGCCAATTCGAACGCTGTCGCGGAGCTAACTATTGGCGGAATGCTGCTGGCCTCTCGAAACATTCCTGCCGCGTTAAATTTTGTCAGCGGCCTGGAAGGCGATGAGAACAGTATCAATAGCCAAATAGAGCAGAACAAAAAAGCTTTTGCCGGTTTTGAATTATCAGGCAAGACGTTGGGTGTACTGGGATTGGGGGCGATCGGGGTAAAGGTAGCCAATTATGCGGATGCTTTGGGTTTAAAGGTCATCGGTTTCGATCCGTTTATGTCGCTGCAAAGCGCCTGGAAACTTACCTCGTCCGCTGTGCCGGCAACCGGCATAGAAAACCTGATTTCCCGCTCGGACTTTATCAGCCTGCATGTTCCATTGAATAATCAGACGAAGAATTTAATCAACAAAAACTATATCGACCAAATAAAGAAAGGAGCCACCCTGCTTAACCTTTCCCGTGCAGGGGTGGTCGATGAAGCGGCTGTCTTGTCGGCTTTAGACTCCGGCGCTTTACATGCTTATGTCTGCGATTTTCCAACGCCTGCATTACTGAATCATCCTCGTGCTATCGTGCTGCCCCATCTGGGAGCGTCTACCAAAGAAGCCGAAGACAATTGTGCCGCAATGGTGGCGGAGCAGGTGCGTGAGTTTTTGGAATACGGCACCATTCGTAATTCGGTGAATTTCCCGGAAGTCGTTGTAACTCACAATGTAGAGGGAGTGCGCCTTGGCATTGCCAACAAAAATATCCCCAATGTACTGGGTCAGATTTCATCGACCTTGGGTGATGCCGGTCTGAATATTCTCGATATGCTTAACAAGTCGTGCGGCGATTTTGCTTATACCCTGATTAATATCAATGCCGATGTGCCCCGTGAGGTATTGGAACGCATTCGTTCTCTTGACGGCGTGCTGTCTACACGTGTGATTAAAGTTTCAAAATGAAAGTCGCCCGCCGAAGCAATTGCAGCAGGCCAACGGAATAACGCTGCGATACTGCTGGGCGGCATACCAAGCTTAATTAAATTTTATTCAAAATCGCCGCCGCTTTTTCCAAAGTCTCTTCTTTTTTAGCGAAACAAAAACGCAGCACACTATGATCTTCCTGTTGACGATAAAAAACCGAGACCGGAATGGACGCAATGCCAAACTCCTTGATTAAACGCAATGCGTAATCGGTATCTTTTTCCCGGCTTAAGTTTTTATAACTTAACAGTTGAAAATAGGTACCGGCAGCCGGTATCAATTCGAACTTAGCGCTTTTAATCAAGTCGATGAAATAATCGCGTTTTTTCTGGTAAAAACGCCCTAACTCTAAATAATGATCTTTTTGGCTTAAAAACTCAGCCAAGGCAAATTGGACCGGCGTGTTTACAGAAAACACCAAAAACTGATGCACTTTTCTAAACTCGTCCATCAAATTCGCCGGAGCCACACAATAACCAACTTTCCAGCCGGTGGCATGAAAAGTTTTCCCGAACGAAGAAATGATGAAACTACGCTCAGCCAATGCCCGGTATCGCGCTACACTGTGATGCGGCTGGTCATCAAAGATAATATGTTCGTAAACTTCGTCGCTGATAATAACAATATCGGTACCTTTGGTAACTTCCGACAACATGAGCATGTCAGCCGCACTCAGCACGGTTCCGGTAGGATTGTGCGGAGAATTTATGATGATCATCCGGGTGCGTTGATTGATGGCCTGTTTTACTTTTTCCCAATCAATCGTATAGCCGGGAGCCTGCAATTGCAGGTGAACGGTTTTACCGCCATTTAATTCGATGGCCGGTTGGTAACTATCGTAAGCCGGTTCAAAAATAATGACTTCATCGCCTTCGCGGATGACTGCGGTAATCGCCGTATAAATAGCTTGGGTGGCACCGGCGGTAATGGTAATTTCCAGCTCCGGGTCATATTTGGCACCGTACAAGCTTTCCGTTTTTTCCGCCAATATTTCCCTAAGGCTTGGGACACCTGCCATCGGTGCATATTGGTTGCGACCGGCTTGCATGTATTTATCGACCAGTGCCGGCAGTTCTTCGTGACAGTCAAAATCCGGAAAACCTTGAGAAAGGTTGATTGCATTATGGTCGGCGGCCAGTTTACTCATCACTGAAAAGATCGTGGTGCCGACATTGGGAAGTTTGCTGTCGATTAAATTGGGATAATTCATATTTTTCTCATGACTTCGCCACACTCTTTTCCTTCGGCTTGTCGTCCGGCTTTTTCTGTATTTCGACCACGCCGACCTTCTCGCCTTCGACCAACAGATCCGACGGACTGGCTACCAGCACATCGTTGGGCTCCAAACCTTGCCAAACTTCGACTTCGCGCCCAAAATCGCGGCCCAGCTTGACCGGACGAAACGCTATGCGCTTTTCCGCGTCGACAATGACGACATGGGTACCCGCTTGATCAACGACCAACGCATTCGCAGGCACAATCAACGAACCGGCTTTGTTGCCGACCACGTTGATCGAGATTTCCACATAAGAGCCGGGCAATAATTTCCCCTCTTTATTGGGAAGCGCAATATCCACCTGGCGTGAACGATTGACCGGGTCCAAAGCTCCTGCAACATGCTCCACGTGAGCGGCAAGAGGCTTACCTCGTGCGTCGACAGAGCGTACGTCGACTTCCTGACCCACCTTGACATCGTCCGCGTAAGCTTGAGGAACCCAGACGGTCAGGCGGAGCGGATCGATTTGCGTCAGCGCGAACAGTTCCTGGCTGCCCGCGTTGATCAGGCTGCCCACATCGACACTCCGGCGTGTAATAACCCCGGAAAACGGCGCGACGATGCGGCGATAATCCTCGACTTTTTCAAGCCGCTTGACATTGACTTCAGCCGCCGCCAAATCGGCTTCCGCCTGCAGGACGGCGCTGTGTTTTTCGTCCAGCTCTTGTTGAATAACGCTGTCGGTGTCTTTCAGCAGCGTCCATCGCTTTAACGTGGAGCGCGCCAATTCCAGCCTGACTTTGATCTGTGCCGCTGCGGCATGCGCCTGGGCCAGCTCCTGCTCCAATTCGGGAACATCGATGACGGCCAACAGTTCGCCTTTCTTGACTTGATCGCCGATGGTCTTGTGCCAGGCGCTCAGATAACCGTTGCTGCGGGCATAGAGCTGGGTCTCGGTGTTGCCGCGCAAACTGGCAGGCAACACGATCTTGCGCGATGCCTCACCCGGCTTGGAGCGCACCGTGATAACGCTACGCGACAGGCTGGCCTCGGTGCGCTGCCTCAAGCTATCGGCTTCGCTCCGATTGATCACCAGCCGCCAGCCACCGGCCAGCAGTAAAAACAATAACAGCCCGAAACCGAATCGCCTGACAATAATCAGCGTTCGTTGCGGATGGGACGGCAAAGCAAATACAGGTGTTTGATGACTACTCATGACGGTTTCATTCAGTGATAAGGATAGGTCGAGTCGAATGGCGATATTCAAGCCATCGATGCGTGCTGGCGAAGACTATCGGAACAAACAGCAAGGTGGATAACGTGGCGAACGCCAGCCCACCGATAACTGCACGGCCCAACGGTGCGTTCTGTTCGGCCCCTTCGCCCCAACCGACAGCCATCGGCAACATGCCGACGATCATCGCAAAGGCAGTCATCATGACCGGGCGCAAGCGGGTGGCTCCGGCTTCCAGGGCTGCCGTCACCGGCGGCACGCCATCGCTCAACCGGGTGCGGGCGAACGAAACCACCAAAATGCTGTTGGCGGTGACCACGCCCATCGACATGATGCTGCCGGTCAAGGCCGGAATGCTCAACGTGGTTCCGGTCAGGAACAGGGTCCAGGCGATTCCGGCCAGTGCCGCCGGTAATGCGCTGACGATAATGGCCGGATCGAGCCAGGATTGAAAATTGACCACCAGCAGCAGGTACAGCAATACGATGGCCACGGCCAGTCCGGTCGCAAGCCCGACAAACGAACTGTTGAGCGTCTGGATCTGTCCGCGCACCGCCAGCTCGACACCGCGCGGCAACTTGGCCGTGCTGTCTTCGATCAGGCGGTCTATATCGACGCTGACCGAACCCAAGTCCCGACCCTCGACATTCGCATAAATATTAAAAACATTATCCACGTTGAAGTGAGTCACTGCCGCAGGCTGCACTGAACGCTTCAATGTGACCAGATTGCCCAGCAGTTGCGGCTGGCCGTTATTATCGCCGGCCACCGGCGTCCGCATCAGCGCTTCGATGCTGTCGAGATCGAGCGGGTTGCCCATCACGCCGATGTTGACCGTATTGCCATTGTTGGGATTCAGCCAATAGGTCGGCGCAGTCTGCATGCTGCCGCTCAGCGTCAGCAACAGGTTCTGCGCCACGTCGCGGGCCGAAAGCCCCAATTGCTGAAGCTGCGAGCGATTCATCTCCAGGTCCAATGACGGCCTGTTGGTGCGTTGATAAATATGCGCGTCGACAATGCCGGGAATTTGCCGCAGCCGGTTATTGAACTCCACGACCAACGGCATAACCTCTTCCGGCTTGCCGCCGACAAACTGGATGTCGATCGGTGCAGGAATACCGAAGTTCAGCGTTTGACTGACTTGGTCGGCGGGTTGGAAAAAGAATTCTAGCCCTGGGAAACGGCGCGGCAATTCGGCTCGCAGATCCTTGATATAGTCGACACTCGGTGCGTGATCGCCGGGACGCAAAGAAATCATGATCTCGGTATCGGCGGTTTCGACCGTGCCGGAGTTTCCGAACAGCGTATTGCGCGTACTATAAGGCCCGCCGATAATATCCAGCACGTCGCCCAGTTCATACGACGGAATCCGCTCGCGGATCACTCTTTCCACCTCATCTATCTGGCTGGGCATTTCTTCTATCCGTGTGCCCGACGGCGCACGCACATGCAGCCGGATTTGGCCCGCATCGACCGCCGGAAACAAATCCCGGCCGAGCAACGGCACTAACGCCAGCGACAACAGGCAAAATCCCAAAAACGCGGAGCCGTAACGCAAGCGATGGTTAAGCAAATGGCTTAACAGCGCCACATAATGCCCGCGAAATACCTCGAAACCCTGCTCAAAGGCATGGTGAGTCTGCTTGAAAATGCGGGCAACAGCGTTAGACGGCGGACGTTCCTTGTGTCCATGATGTCCCGACATCATATACATCACCAGCGTCGGCACCAGCGTACGCGACAGCAGATAGGACGCCAGCATCGCAAACACCACCGCCTCGGCCATCGGTACAAACAGGCTGCGCGCAACGCCGGTCAAAAAGAACATCGGTACGAACACAATGCAGATACACAAGGTCGATACCAGCGCCGGCATCGCGATTTCCGCAGCGCCGTCAAGAATAGCCTGACGCGGATTTTTACCCATCAACATTTGGCGTTCGATATTTTCGATCTCGACGGTCGCGTCATCGACCAATACGCCGACCGCCAGCGCTAAACCGCCCATCGTCATCAGGTTGATGGTTTCACCGATCAGGTACAGCACGATCAGCGAGCACATGATAGACAGCGGTATCGACATCGCGATAATGCAGGTACTGCGCCAGTTGCCGAGGAACAGCAGTATCATCGCGGCGGTCAGGCCGGCGGCGATCAAGCCTTCGTGTATCACGTTGCCGATTGCCGCCTTGACGAACAGCGACTGGTCGAACATCAGTTTCATGTTGATGCCTTCGGGCATCTGCGCCAGCATTTTGGGTATGACCTGTCTTACATGATCGACGACATCCAGCGTCGACACGTTGCCTCGTTTAAAAATAGAGTTAAGAATGCCGCGTTCGCCGTTTTGGCGTGCGATGGTGGTCTGCGGCGCTGAGCCGTCGCGCACATTGGCGACGTCGCGAATCAGCGTGGTCGTGCCGTTGTCCGTGCGCACCGGAATGTCGCCGATGCGGGGAATCGCGGCAATCGCGCCGTTCAGGGTAACGTCGTACTCGGTCGAACCCACCTTGATCGTTCCGGTCGGTAAAATCAGGTTCTGCACGGCCATCGCATCGACCAGATCATTCGGCGTGAGTCCGCGGGCAAGCAATGCCGATGAGTCGATATCGACAGTCACCTGGCGGCTCTTGGAACCGAACGGATTGGTCACGGCCACGCCCGGTTTGGACTGGAGGGCGTTGCGGACGATGTTGTTAACCAGGTCGTTGACTTCCGTCTCCGGCACCGTGCTGCTGGAAATGCCCAATTGCACCAGCGGTAAGTCGGAAGCCGAATACTGTATAACCTGCGGCGGCGCGGTGCTGGCCGGCAGCGAGCGATAGACCGAGTTGCTGCTGGACATCACCTGCGCAATCGCCGTGCGGATATCGGTGCCGGGATGGAAAAACACCTTGATAACAGACGATCCGGCAAAGGACACCGATTCACTATGTTCGATACCGTCGATCAACGACATCGAACGCTCGACCGAACCGGCAAGACGGTCCGCGATTTCCTTGGAGTTCATGCCCTTGTAATCCCACAACATCGCGACCACCGGAATATCGATATCCGGAAAAATATCGGTCGGCATTTTGCTCAACACATAAGGCGTGGACAACAGAATAAGTAGCGCCGCTACTAAAAAAGTGTAAGGGCGGCGTAGTGCAATATTAACGATCCACATGAATTTCCCGAGAGATACGGTTTCTGCTCTAAATAGTCCATCCTGCAAGGACAGCAAATAACTGGGTTAAAGCAATTCATGTACCAGTAACGCGTCCGCGGTTGGTGTTAGCTGGATTTATAGCGATAGTTTGAAAGGGAATAGTGAGTTGCAGCTTGCTTGTCGCTCAAGCCGGATTCGGAAAGCGCGGCCGGAAATGTTCAGGCTGTTGATGTGGCGACAGTTGTCGATCACTTGTTGCTGCTTTAGCAGCAATGTTGAGCTAGGGATGAGTTTCAAGATTGGGTGAGGCACGCAGCCTAACATCTTTCAGCCTCGATCTGTTGGGCTTCCTTCGTCAGCCCAACCTACGCACTACGCACTTTCTTTAATTGAAGAAGAGTGTTCGTCTGCTGATATATCGACAATCATGAATCAATCATTGCTGCTTCAGCAATAATATTGGGAGCTAGATTGCTGTGCCAGTAGCGAATCTAAAATGTTGGAAAACTACAAGCAGTTTGCTCTATTTACATGTCTATCGGTACGGGCATAATGATAGACGGAATAAAAATAGCTAAGTAAATCTTAAGCTTATTGTAAGGGAATGACCTTTTATGGTAGATATATGAAACTTTATAGTTACTCAATATGTGAATAAGGGAAACAAATGGCATTAAATCTTGACAAATTAATCGGCGCTTACCGGTTTGTGTGGAATAGTAAAACACTCGGTAAAATTCTAGTACACAACCTTTCCGTTTCAGCAAATTTGACTCTCAATACCGCCCATGGGAGCTATATTGATGCAGACTCTATTGAGTTTGTTAGGTCATTGATAGCTATAGTTTGTCAATTGGATTTGGACGATTCCGGTAAATACACAGATTCAAGAGTCTCCACTGAACAAGCAAACACACTAACCGGCGATGAGCTAAACGAATTTTCAAGGATGTTTTTGGAGAAAAATTCGTACTTAAAAAATGACCAAGCCAAAAGCAAAACAAAAAAGAGGAAGAATCAAGATGGTAAGCTGGTAACGACAATTGAGTATGAGAAAAGAAACGACGTTGAAAAAGCTGAGGGAGAATCTGATTGTGATTTATTGAAGAGGTTAATGCATTATTATCGTCTCCACGAAGAAGAGCAGACAAAAAAATTATTTGAAAGCCTTAAACCAAAAAATATTTTTTCAAATTCTGTTCTTGATCTTATCGGTGAAAATCAAAGAATATCAGATAAGTTAGGTGTAACTCTGCGTAATTATGAACCAACTCGCCTCATTGAACTCCCAGAAAACCCTATATTTGAAACTAATCGTCAACTAGAAGTATTAGGTAGAGAATTCAGGGAAACCTCAATCCTCGTAAAAAATATGAATGATTTGGGGCTGCAAATGGCTGTAGATATGGCAAGTAGTTCTCAAATATCCCAGCGCCACAATACAATCATGATAATTATTGGCTTAGTTACCCTAATCTTTAGCGCTGTTATGTCATATTTATCTTATGTTTCTTCAGATGAAACAACACGTTCGACTCAAGAATTATTACTTAAAGTAAATGCAGATCAAAATGCTGCCCCAGCTTCTTCGATCAAGAATGGTGAATCAGCGTATTTGCGGCTTGGTGAGATCAGAGATAGTCTTTCAATCATTAGCAAACAACAAAATGCCTCAGATAAGGATCTGGAACAACTCGCATTAGAGATCAACAAGCTATCCGAAATACTGAAAAGCCCGCGTAGGTCCGATTAGCGCAGCGTAATCGGACGCATGCCATCCAATCATCAACACATTCCCAAACCGTAAAAGCACATGCCCAACTACAGACGCGCATTCATACCGGGAGGCACGTGGTTCTTTACGGTAAACCTGTTGCAGCGGCATCACAACGATTTGTTGGTCCGCGAGATCGATTTACTGCGCGAAACGGTGCGATGGGTACGCGAAAGACATCCGTTTCAAATCGACGCCTGTGTGGTTCTGCCGGAACATTTGCATTCCGTATGGACTTTGCCGCCTGGAGATAGCGATTTCAGCCTGCGCTGGCGATTAATCAAAAGCGAATTTTCGCGGCTACCCAAAACCGAGCAGAGTTCGGCCATGCGCAAGGCAGCCGGTGAGCGTGGTATCTACCCAAGGGCACAAGTGGCAACGGCATTATTGGGAGCATTTCATACGCGACGATTCCGACTATCAACACCATGTCGATTATGTTCACGTCAACCCTTTGAAACATGGGCACGTTATTCGAGTGGTTGATTGGCCTTATTCGACTTTTCATCGCTATGTCGCGAGAGGGATTTATCCTTCGAATTGGTGTGGCGATATGGATGTCGTCGTTGGCGGCGACGAATAACATGCGTCCGATTACGCTGCGAGACTGTGAAAGTATTCTTGAAAATATGACGTATATTATTTTAGTAACGTCTAAGTCATTGTTTTATTGATTGTGGGAGGGGCTTTAGCCCCGACTTTCGGGGCTAAAGCCCCTCCCACATGAATACTTTCACAGTCTCCTGCGCTAATCGGACCTACGCGTTATGCATCAATTTATATTTGAAGCTGTGCGGTATGGCGGGAAATTTGCTTCTTAAACACGGACATGTTCCAGCGGATACAAAATGTTGGACCGAAATCCGGTTAAAACCGAAAAAGTAGGCCTATTCTATTGCTTTACAATCCATTAAGATGCTTTTGCCGAAACGCCCGAAATTAGTCGATGCGTTGGCAACCCATGACGTTTCTACCCCTAACCATAATCAGATGCCATTAAAATTAAAGTTCACCCTCATCGTCCTATCAATATCGGCAATTGCAGCCTGTACGCAGAAATCGGTCATACGCGACCAGAAAGAAAATCTTAAATCGTCAGAGACGATTCAAGAGCTGATGCTCTCGTTGATTGCGCCCACCTCCGACGGGATTTGGGACTCTGCCAACAGGTCAGGCATAGTGGAACAACAACCGCAAACCAACGAAGAATGGGCGGCGGTCAGGCAACAAGCCGTCACACTGCTTGACGCTGCCGAACGTTTGAGTGAAGGCGGCCGCCGCGTAGCGGTAAAAGACTCGAAATTCGAAATTCCTGGGATCAAAAAAAGTCCTGAAGAAATTCAGCAATTAATTGATGCGAAACCGGAGATTTATTTCAGGTATGCACAGCAACTTCAGGCTACAGCAGAAGAAACGCTCGCCGCAATCGATGCCAAGAACGCAACTGCCTTGCTTGAAATCGGAGGCCGAGTCGATGACACCTGTGAACAGTGCCATAAAACTTTTTGGTATCCGAATCAGTTTGAGTCTAAACAGTGATTGTATGCGAGATAGTTATAAGAACCGGCAAAAATCAGTTTTACCGAGCTAAATTTAATCAATAACCAACAACAAGGAATGACTATGGAACGTCGCGATTTTATTCGCTTAAGTGTAGCAAGTGCAGGCGCGAGCCTGATCGCCCCAACCCTGGCACTGGCTGCCGGTGATGAGCAGGCAACGGCATCGAGAGATATTTATTATACAAAAGAAGCGCCGGGACGTTGGGCGGGCAAAGTCGCAACCCATTTACCCACGATTGAAATTACCAAAGCCGAAGACATTACTACGGTAAAAATTGCCACGCCTCATGAAATAAAAGGCTACGAACATTACATTGTTAAGCATGTTCTATTGGATAAAAACTATAAATTTATCGATGAGCATCTGTTTGATCCCACTAAAGACCGTGCGGCAGTTTCTACATTCACGCTTAAAAATTACAGCGGCGCGCTGTACGCGCTAAGTTTATGCAATAAACACGATCTTTGGCTGAATAGCGCCGAGGCGTAGGCTTGTCAGTTGGGTATGCGGTTTATGCCCAACATGACTAATCCGTAGAATGATAGTTTTACCATACGGTGCAATACGCTACGCTATTGCACCCTACATATTGCACCTTACCCTGTTGGATATTTTGGTTCTCGAAATAGATTGTCCATCGGAATGCTTTACCCCCAATTATTTTGGTATTTGTCAATGGGCCGCGATACGAGCGCCTACCAGACTCGTGTAGCCCGACGCACGGCCCATGTGGCGCTACGTGCGCGATTGAAGTAGAATCGCAAGGCTTTACCCACTTCAATTCCTTTAAGATTCTACCGAGGTCCGTCATGCCACAATACCGTTCCCGCACTACCACTCACGGCCGCAATATGGCAGGCGCAAGGGCGCTGTGGCGAGCCACAGGGATGAAGGAGGAGGATTTCACCAAGCCCATCATCGCCATTGCCAACTCGTTTACCCAGTTCGTGCCCGGCCATGTGCACCTCAAGGACATGGGGCAACTGGTGGCCCGCGAAATCGAAAAAGCCGGCGGCGTGGCCAAGGAATTCAACACCATCGCCGTGGACGACGGCATCGCTATGGGCCACGACGGGATGTTGTATTCGCTGCCCAGCCGCGACCTGATCGCCGATAGCGTGGAATACATGGTCAATGCCCACTGTGCCGACGCGCTGGTGTGCATCTCCAACTGCGACAAGATCACCCCCGGTATGCTGATGGCCGCATTGCGCCTGAATATTCCGGCTATCTTTGTGTCCGGCGGCCCGATGGAAGCCGGAAAGGTGGTCTGGAACGGCCAAACCCGCGCACTGGATCTGGTCGACGCGATGGTGGAAGCTGCCGATGACAGAATCAGCGACGAACAGGTCGCCGCCGTGGAACGCTCCGCCTGTCCGACTTGCGGTTCCTGCTCAGGCATGTTCACGGCCAACTCGATGAATTGCCTGACCGAAGCGCTGGGCCTATCATTGCCGGGCAACGGCTCCATCGTCGCTACCCATACCGATAGAAAACAGCTGTTCCTGCGCGCAGGGCGCACCATCGTCGAGCTGAGCAAACGGTATTACGAACAGGACGACGCATCTGTGCTGCCGCGTTCCATCGCCACTTTCGACGCATTCCAAAACGCGATGAGCCTGGATGTTGCGATGGGCGGTTCCACCAACACCGTACTGCACCTGTTGGCCGCCGCCCATGAGGCCGGCGTTGATTTCACCATGGCCGACATCGATGCCATTTCGCGCCGCGTACCTTGCCTGTCCAAGGTGGCTCCGGCCAGCCAGAAATACCACATGGAAGATGTACACCGTGCCGGCGGCGTGATGGGTATTCTGGGCGAACTGGACCGCGCCGGCGTCATCAATCGCGATGTGCCGACTGTGCATGCGCCGAGCATGGCCGCGGCACTAGACCAGTGGGACATCCAACGCAGCCAGGACGAGACGGTCAAAGACTTCTTCCGTGCCGCACCCGGCGGCATCCCGACCACCATTGCCTTCTCGCAATCCATGCGCTACCCGACCTTGGACGACGACCGCGCCGAAGGCTGCATCCGCGACAAGGCGCATGCCTATTCGCAGGACGGCGGCTTGGCGGTATTGCACGGCAACATTGCGCTGGATGGCTGCATTGTCAAAACCGCCGGCGTGGATGATAACGCCCTCAAGTTCACCGGCCGCGCCCGCATTTTCGAAAGCCAGGATGCTGCGGTGGCCGCTATTTTGAATGACGAAATCGTCGCCGGCGACGTCGTGGTTATCCGTTACGAAGGTCCCAAAGGTGGGCCTGGCATGCAGGAAATGCTCTATCCAACCAGTTACCTGAAGTCCAAGGGGCTGGGCAAAGCCTGCGCCCTGCTGACCGATGGACGCTTTTCCGGCGGCACCTCGGGGCTTTCTATCGGCCACGCCTCACCTGAAGCGGCCGAAGGCGGCGCGATTGGCTTGGTCGAAGAAGGCGACACCATCGAGATCGATATTCCCAACCGCCGTATCCACTTGGCAGTCACAGTGGAAGAACTGGAACAACGCCGCGCCGGGATGGAAGCTAAAGGCGTGCTGGCCTGGAAGCCGGTCGACCGTAAAAGGACAGTGTCCGCCGCGCTCAGGGCTTATGCCGCCATGACCACGTCGGCTGCTAAAGGGGCGATTAGGGACGTTTCACAAGTCGAACGAAAATAAGGGCAGAGGACGCCTTATCAGAATTGATTTAGGCGAGTAGTTTGGATGAAGCGTAACGGAATCCGGGATGATTGATGGCTACGAAACTTCGGATTCCGCAAAGCTTCATCTAGGTTACTCTGCTGAACTCATAAGACAATACGGATAAAGCTACGGCTGAGAAGGAAAAAAGGAGGGTAGGCCGGAATAAGACCATCCAAGCGCGTAGCGCGAGGTGGCGTTTCCGGCGAGTTTGACTAGTTCCCAAGCTCCCGCTTGGGAATTCAGTGTAAGAAGCTCCAGCTTCCCGTCCCGCAAAGCTAGAGCTTTGCTCACTGGGTTCCCAAGCAGGAGCTTGGGAACCAGCGTAACCCTGTTCAAGTTCACAATTATCCCATTTCAATTTTTCAAACAGGCCTTCACAGGTATTAATTGGGACGCGTGGTGATGATAGATCATTATTTATGTCCATAATTTATTTCGCCTCTTTTAAAAGCCAGGTCGAGTAGCCCCAAGGAACTGCCCCTTGAGGCTCTCACAGAACCGGACGTGAAACTCTCGCTTCATCCGGCTCTTATCATTCAACCTTAAGCCTACCAATGGGCAAACGCCCTTGGATTTCTTGACTTAAAAGCGTTTAATCGCCTCAGCGCTTGTGCAATAGTTTTAAGCTTCTTGTATTTTCGCTTTGCCCAGCGGCTCAGCTTCTTGTCAAAATGAAACAAAACGTGGTTAAGTTTGGCTGATGTTTGCCGGAAACGCCGGTTTTCCCTACCGCTCGAACCGGCTTATTCCGGCCTACTGGACTACGAACGCTCCGCCAACGGATAGCAAAATGTTGGGCAACGTGCCTAGCATGACTACAATTCGTGCTGAGCTAAGCCTAAACTAAATCCAATTAGTCGACCAACATGAAAAAAAGGAACGTCAATGTTCATTTCCATAATGTACGAATCTCTTATAGCAATAATGTTTTGATTGCCATTTGAAATAGTATTTCTCAGCACATCTGTATATTCTGTTCTGTCGCCACAAAAAACAATGTTTTTAAAATGCAGTGAGTTTTGTAGTTTATCTTGCCCAACATAAGATACAACTTTGCTAATACCGTTAATCATTTCTTTTATCTCCGATAAGTTAAATATATGAAACTGAAAAATTAATTTATCAGAACGTAAATTTTTTTTGTCTAAATTAACAATATCCTGTTCAAAATGACTAATGCTTTCTAACTTAGAAAAGAACACATAAAACAAAAATACACGATCTATTTCAAGTGTCCTCGTATTTGCCAATATGTGATAGAAAAACTCCTCACACTTTATTTTTTTGAAGTTTTTATTTGGATATATCTCTCCATAAATCTTAGTATACTTTTGTATAGACTCACTTAGCCAATCAGCATCAATTATGACTATCGACTTGGCACAGTTTTCTTCGTTGCTTTTCTGTTTGTTCTTCTCGGCAAGTTTCTTTTTATCTTCCCTAATTTGCTCTATATCTGACCATGATTTATTATAGCTCTCTATAAGGTCGTTAATACAGAAATGAAGATATTTTTGTAATTTATCAAATAGATATTCACGCTCTAATGAATCTTGATATATTCCTATATCTTCTAAGAATTTTCCGTTATGAATGATTTCAGTTCTTAATCCGTTATTGTTATTCCCGCCAGTATAGGCTTTAAACTCTTCTCTAATTCTTATCGCATCATTATTATTTTTAGCAACATGAGATAATATTTGTTCTTTTACTTTTTCAAATTTCCTCGATTCTTCTGGAAAGGCGATAAACTCAAATAATCTCATTATTTGAATAAACTTGTTAGTGTCAGAGCTTTCTTCTAAAGCAGAGGAATATATTTTTAATGCGTTTTTTGCAATATTTCCAACTTCTGCAATGTCATGATTGAAAAGTTTAAAATCATCAAAAATTTTATCTTCTTGTATTTTTAAACCATTTCCTATGGTTAAGGTATTATTGAATACTGTTTTATTTATGATTCTTGGAACTGCCATGTGATCCATAAATAGTAATAATGTTTCGCCTGTAGAAATTTGTCCTAATCTACTCGGCAGATTTTTTGAATTTGAAAAATGACAATACTTGAACTTTAAAAAATCAATTATAAAGTCTACTTTCTGATACGCTTTCTTTATTATTTGCTCATCGCTTACAACACTTAATGGGTAATTTTGAAAAGCTTCATCTGAAAATACGAGTAGCGTGTTATTTTTAAAAATCTTTAGTTGTTCATCTGCTTTTATTTTTTCTTCATTATCAAGATAAAAGACATTTTTCAGCAGTTCATCAATATCCAAATATCCAGCAGGGTAGATTGATACATCACCAACCTTTTCTTTATTTTTAATCTTTAGCCTTTCAACTGGAAAGATGTACAGATACTGATTTTCACCATCAAGACTATAGTCGTTGAGTACGGATTTCATTTTTATCATATCTGAATAAAGCCTAACGTAGAGTAGACACTTGAGCAGGTGTACATTAATTTTCAACCGCCGGTGATAACGCCGCCCCGGCAATTCGTTAGGCCTGATGCTATATGAATTAATAATTGATAACAACCTTTCAGGCAAACTAAAAAATACGCCTCCGAATCCGTTATTTTGCCGATACCGCCGGAGTCGATGTCGCCGGCCCGATACCGACAATCTGCAAAATCGTATCGCCATCCTTGGCACCGTCGTAATGAACTTCGTTGCCGTAATGGGTGACGAAACTGCCCGCCGGGACCGGTTTCAAATTGTCAGGATTGTAATCGGTGCCGGTGCCGACCCACCAAGTGCCTGAAATCACAGTGATGAAACGATTGTTCGGGTGGGAATGCGGCTTGCTGTTGTGATGCGCTTTCCATTTGTTCAGCACCACATAAAGACCGGGCTTGGAAGGGTCGCCGACTAATACCGCGGATTCCGAACCGCTGGGGTTTGCGACCCATTTGATGTCGTCGGGCAGTTTGATCGAAATCGCTTTGGGATCAAGATCGGCGGCCGATAGCGAGCCATAGCATAAAAACAAGCCGATTGTCAGAGCAAACCGCGCTAGCCGTTGGAGGATGAAAAAACGAGACATATGAATTCTCCTGTGAAAGTTATAATCGTTGCATGATTCGGTTGCGGATCAAGGCCCCGGCGGAAGGGGAGTTGACTGGCTTAATTCAGGCGGAACCACCGCTTTTTCAGAGTGCGCCGTACCGGCCGGCACCCATTCGTACGGCACCGGCTGACCGCGATACAGCTGATTGTTGGCGGTCGCCCGGCCGGTCAGCTTATCCTTGCCGATACGGAAATAAGGATTGACGTATTCCCATACAATGTCGCCGTTACGGGCCACCTGGAACAACCGGCCGCTCTGGCCTTCGTCTATAAACGTGTTGCCGTTCGGCAAGCGTCGGGCCGCGCTGATATGGGTGCTGCGAAACGACCAGGCGGGGCCGCCGGAATCTTCTCCGGTATACTGCCAAACGATCTCGTTCTTGACCGGATCGATTTCTAATACCCGGGAGCCGCCGGTTCTTGGCACCGCCGCCATCGGGTAGCCGGCCAGACCTTGATTGTCGAATACCAGCAAGTTACCGGCACCGGGCAGGCCTTCAGGAATGATATGGGCATCGTGCTGGGCGCTGATCTGATCGACCGGCCTCGGCACATTACGCGGCTGCGCCTGTTCTTCGCTGGCGGCTTTATAGTGTGGCCCCAGCCGCCAGACGATCTTGCCGGTCTTCTTGTCGATGATCGCGATGAAGTTGGCATTGCGCGCATCGAACAGCAGGTTGTCGGGGTCGAAGCGCTTGTCGCCGGCTGCAAACCAGTGGTTGGGGCCGACTACCTTGAGATTGTTCACATGCAGGTAGTCGGCTATGTCGGCGTTGCGTACCAGTTTGAGTTCGGCCGGACTGAAGCCGAATTCGTTGATATGCTCGGACGCGATCCATTTCCAGACCACTTCACCGGCCGGGTTGACTTCATAAACGACATCATCGAGTACCTGCTTTTGCTTAAAGCCTTTCACCGGATGCACGAGATTGGCCAACACGACAGTATTGCCGTTCGGCAAGCGCGCCCAATCGTGATGTTGCTGGGCGGCTCCGCCGGGCGCTTTGTCGCCGAAATTCCAAACGACTTTCCCGTCCCAATCCAGTTCGCCGATTGTCTTGGACACTCTCCTGCTAACCTGGCCCGGCACCAAGTCGGTGCCTATGCCGTCGGTCATCTCCAGTGTCACGAATACATGACCCAGTTTTCCGCCGTTTACGGTCGGGTCGATCAATGTGCTGTGACCGGCCGCATCTTTCCATTCATGAATCGAATTGCCGTTCAGGTCGATCAGGTGAGCGATGTTGTCGCCGGCGGTAAACAGCACGAAAGAATTGAAGGCCTTGGTCGGATCGTAACGCGTGGTGCCGGTGGGATAGATGCTGGGAGCAGCGGTTACAGTAGCCGTTAACAAGACGCCGGCCACGCCCAGCATCGCTTTGG
Source organism: Methylobacter sp. (assembly GCF_036845245.1). Taxonomy (NCBI): domain Bacteria; kingdom Pseudomonadati; phylum Pseudomonadota; class Gammaproteobacteria; order Methylococcales; family Methylococcaceae; genus Methylobacter; species Methylobacter sp. Next base: position 36,661 of record NZ_DAIUEH010000009.1, on the reverse strand, counting down.
ATAAATCCGGTGAAAACCGGGCTATGCTACCGGGGCTGCCAGGTAACTTCTGAAAAACAGTTGTCAGCGTCATGTATTGATTCCGTTAGTGATTGATAAGCAAGTACTCGCATATGGCAGAGCAATTAACAAGCCAGAACAAGGAGAGAACCGTAAGCGGTACCGATTGCCTGAGACTGGGCAAGCTTTCTCCACTTAATTAAAATTAGCTTCTATCGTTATTAATATATTCTGCTGCTATAGCAATAGCAGCTGTTGTATTACTGCCTTTAAATCAGCATATTGCCCGCGGTCTGAAATAACCATGCCTGCGGAAGTAATTGTCGATTGAATCCATCACGTAAAAATATCGCCGGATTGGCTGATCGTCTTTAAGCCTGGGCTGCAAAATAGACCGCGGCACGGATCGGTAGGGACTTTCAAGTCAACAGAATACGTCTGTTAAACAGATATGTGTCATTGTTTAGAGTTGTTTGAAAAAAGGGGCTACCTGACTTTAGGCCGTTTGATAGTTATACTGGTAGGCAAAAAATCGAGCTAGGGCATCCCAATTGCCCGGATAACGATGTTGGGTGTTGTAAAGGTGCGTAAAAAAGAACAATTGCACCGCGCTGATGCAATCTCGCTATTAAAAATATAATTTTTTTCACTGCCGCCGGCAATCGCATTTCCTTCTCATACCCACAAAACCTTTGATAATCATGGTTTCCCGGCGATATTGAGCCGCGCCTTGCGGCTTTGACCGGCTAAAAATATTTTATGGCGTATATTTTGCTGCACTTTAATCAAGCAATTTCCTTAAGCAAAGCAACCGAGCATAACGATTATCGCTCACGCTTTTTTCATCATGTTGTCACTGTCTTTGCTTAAGATTCCATTGCGAGTTTACAGTTATCGAGGTAAAGACAATGTCCAGCGAAATTACGACGTCACTCATCACCTTTGTTGAATTCTATTCAACATGGCTCTCAAATCTGTCGGGAGAACTGGCGACATTTGCCCTGCTTATTGCATTTGTCGTGCTGTCGGCTCTTGAGCTTATCTATCCTAAACGCAGATTGCCCCTGAAACAGCTGCGCCAATCATATCGGACCAATGTCAGCCTGTTTGTTTTTAACAGTATCGTTATCTCGCTACTATCGGCGACACCTTTATTGATAATGGCCGACCGTTATTCAGACCGGGGACTATTAGACTATATCGCCAATCCTGTATGGAAAGCCCTGCTGTCGTTTCTGCTACTCGATTTACTGCTCTATTGCTGGCACAAGGCCAGTCACCATTTCGATTGCCTGTGGATGTTCCACAAAGTGCATCACAACGATCCGTATTTAAATGTTTCAACCGCATTTCGGATACATATTGTGGAACTGTTAATCATCACCGCGCTGAAGTCGGCTTATATCGTCTTGCTCGGAGTGGACAAATCGATGGTGCTTACTAATGAAGCCATATTGACCTTGTTCGTGATGTTTCATCACACCAATATCTCGTTTTATTGCGAGAAATATTTGGGCCTGGTCGTCATCGTGCCCTATCTGCACCGCACCCACCATTCAACGGAACGTCATGAGCACGACAGTAACTACGGCGCGGTCTTTTCGATATGGGACCGTCTTTTCGGCACATTGGCAGAACAAGAGCCTTTGGAAATCGGCATTAAAAACGGCTCACCGCAAACTGTTTTAGGCCTTGTGAGATTCGGATTCACCCCGGCAAATCCAATGCCTGTACCCACCGCACCTTTGCCTGCATACGAACTGAACAACATTAAGTCGATGATTGCCGAAGCGGCTTATTACAAAGCGGAAAAACGCGCTTTTAAGCCTGGGAATGAGCTTTGCGACTGGCTGGAAGCGAAAAGGGAAATCATCCGGATGGTTTATGGCGATAAATACATCCGCCAGCACGCAAACGATTCCAACCGTTCTTTCATGCGGGGATCTTTTACGCTTTGTTAGCCATCACAGCCAATCGCTCGGCGGTCCAACGGCTGTATGAGCGGAATTTTCCCGGTGTGGTGGCGTGAGATTGAGGGGCCGGAAGATTTGAAATCCCCCATGCCGACCGGGACAAGGCGTTGTTCGATATCGGCTATAAACCGACGTTGAAGTATGTCACTGAAACGTATGATCGGGAGTTTGGATTGTTGATTCTAATGCGGCGGCAGCTGTGAAACCGGCCAATGTGGTCAGGCGGCTGGTGCCCCCACAAACATTGATCCTACACCGGTCACAGCGCAAGCCGGTTTATTACACCGGCAGGACAGAAGCAACCGAAACCCATCATGACTCAATCTTAAAGCGATGGGTTTCGCATTGCTCTACCCATCCTACCGGGCTGAATCCTTGTAGTCGTTCGCAGTGATTTCACCTTCAATGACTTCAGTCTTATTTTCGGCGGCGGGATCGTGCTCGCCTTCTGCCACGGCCGTGCGAAAGCCTTTAATGGCCCCGCCCAGGTCTGTGCCTATATTGCGCAGACGTTTAGTGCCAAACACAACCGTGACGATGGCAAGTACAACTAATAAGTGAGTAACGCTAAGACCCATTTCCAACTCCAATGGCGACGTTGCATGACAACGTCATATTTATTGAAGACCTTGTGATTCAAGGCCTTTACTTGTTACGTTGCAGATTTCTTTCATACCTGACAAACCGATAACATTGCAGTGTTTGCAAACATTATCCGGCCGTTGTCCCTGATCGAACAGCAACACCTGGTAATAAAACCGCAAATCGGCAGTTTCATAGCTAATCTGGAAAAACCGGTTTATCCCCGAAGGGCACAACTAGTACTCAGTCAAATTTATAATGTCGAGTGAAGAAGGCTATGTGGGAGCGGCTTTAGCCGCGACAATCGCGGCTAAAGCCGCTCCCACAATTAAATTATCGCCCCACAAAACAAGATTGACTGAGTACTAGGGAAGCGCTGATTAAGTCGATTCCGCTCATGGTTCGACAAGGCTCTCCTGAGTTTATCGAAGAGCTCACCACGAACAGAATCAATAACTGACCGTTCGCCCTGAGCCCTTCGACTGCGCTCAGGAGAGCCCTGTAGAAAGACTTAATCAGCGCTTCCCTAGGTCAAGCGGTACAGATTTTCCGGAGCGATTGTTCCGGTCGCGGCTCCGACTTCCACATCACAGAGAGCACTTGATAGTTTTTTCTGCGCATTCGGCAGCATGCCGTAGAGTCCCAGCTTATGCCTAAGCACATTACGGCTGATGTCCAATAAACGTGCAGTCTGAACCTGGTTTTCCTCGCAAAATTCAAACGCAGTCCGGATCACCGTCTCTTCTATAATGTCAAACAGCTTCGGCGGCGCTTGCTCGCAAAGGCGTTGCAATGCGCTTTCCAACGACGTGGTTGAAACTGACGGCCCATGTTCCAGGCTTCTGACACCGGACAGTTTGAAATCTTCCGGGCGCAAACGATTACCCGGACACACCAGAAGCGCACGATGGACGGCATTTTCCAGTTCCCGGATATTACCCGGCCAATCGTAATTTAACAGGGTCAGTTCAGTCGCTGGCGACAATTTGATTTCGCCATAGCCCAAACGCTCGCCGTAAATTCTCAGAAAATGCCTTGCCAGCGGCAGGATATCGCCCGGCCGTTCGCGCAAGGGACTTAGCTGGATAGTCGCAACGTTGAAACGGTAGTATAAATCGGCCCGAAAATGCGAAGCGGCCACCGCCTCTTCCAGATTGACGTTGGTTGCCGCGATAATCCTGACATCGACCGGCACCGGCTGCCTCGAACCGACCTTAACAACTTCGCGTTCTTGTAGCACCCGCAACAATTTAGCCTGCATGCCAAACGGCAAGTCGCCTACTTCATCAAGAAACAGACTGCCTTTATCCGCAGTTTCGAACCAGCCGTCTTTACTCGTCAACGCGCCGGTAAACGAACCTTTTTCATGACCGAATAATTCGCTCTCGATCAGGTGCTCACTCAGAGCCGCGCAGTTTAATGCGCCGAAAATATTTTTACTGCGCTTGCTCAGGGCATGGATGTGCCGGGCGACCAGTTCTTTACCGGTTCCGGTTTCCCCGATAATAAGCACGGTGGCATCGCTAGGTGCAATGCGCTCGATCTGTTCCAGCAGGCGACGGGAAACGGGGTCTTCAAAAACCAGGGCCGTTGCCCGAACAGAGAGCGACAACGAACGCGATTGCAATTCATCAAAGGCCAGCAGTGTCGAGGCATGTTCCTCTTGGCTGCCGGCGATATTGCGACCTAAAAGTGTATCCATAATAATGTACTCGTTTGCATTTCAAAAAATGGGTAGTTCAACCCTTTTCAGGATCGTCATCTGGATTTAGATCAAATCACTGAGTTTACGAAACAACTACAATTAAATCGGGTTAACAGAGTGGATCATGTTATTCCGTCAACGTTGGCAGTTATCTTAGGACAATTGTTATGCGTAATAAAACGATATTATTAGATTTGTATATCTTTAAAATCGATGTCACGCATCAATAACCGGCTCCTTAATTCGCGTAAAATCCGTTTCATCACTTTTCTTGCCCACTTTACCGGCGACCACCGGCGTGCGGCGAACCGCACGTTTTTTAGGCGCAAAGGTTTTTTTCAGCAGTCGCCAGCCCATTACCAGCGAACTTGCGCCCAGCACCAGTCCGAACGATACCCAGGTCAACATCCAGAGATCCCATAGCGGCCGGTAATAAAGCCAGCCGAAATCCCAGTGATGCAGCGCGGAGTATAGCCAGCGAAAAATACGCGTACTTTGGTCCAGCTTGGCAAGCAGCCTTCCGTCTTGCGGATCCAGGTAAAAGCGGGTTCCGGCGGTATCGGCCAGTTTCACCATCAGTACCGGCAGCGGCTTCTCCACCAGACTTTGATGGTGTCTGGGATAATAGTAACTGTCGTATTCAGTCAGGACCGTCCTGGATTCCACTTTAGCATTACCGGCTACTCGCTCCACGGCAGCCAATAACGCCGCTTCGCTGAACTGCGGCGAGGTACCGTCCGGTGTTTGCGGCAAGCGCTGTCCGTCACGAGCATGAGCCAGCAACACGGCTTCACCGCCCAAGCTTCTCCAGCCCAGCTCGACAACATCGGAGCCATCGACAGCCGTAGCCAATAGAATAGGCAGAACCGGTTGCCACAAACGCATTGTCTCGGGTAATCCGGTTCCCAAATAGCGCGTTATTTCCTGTTGATTGGGATTGGCCGGTGAAAACAGTTTTCCGGGATTGGTATCGATAAAACCGCTGAGCGCCCAAAACAGTGCCACAGTACCGCCGATCAGCCCACTCCAGAAATGCCATTTAAACCAGAATTCGCGATAAGGCTGGGTGCGCCCTTCGGAATAGGTCGGCTTGCCGCCGAAACCGGGCCGCCAGCGCAGCCAGCCGATAATCAGGCCGGCCAATGTCGCTATCGTAGCGAGCAAGCCCAGCCACAGTTGTACATCATGGCGGATATTGCCCAAGCCGATAGACTCCAACGGCTTAAATAAATGCAGCCAGTTACCGGCCCAGTAGAACACCCGGTCCATACGCGTGGACGCATGCAATACTTCGCCGGTACGCGCGGAGATCAGCAACTCGCCGCCGTCGCCGACCGCAATGCGATGGAAAGGACGCAAGGCTTCCTGGTTGCGCAGAATAACCGGATTTTCAACGGTCTCTACATAACTTGCATTGATAACGCCGCCATCATTATCTTTAAACCAGTTTTCCGCAATTTTCAATGCCTGATCCGCCGACGTTTGACGCAATGAACCGTCAATTGCCGACAAGGCGAAGCGCTGGCCGCTGCTATCTTCGACCAGCCATAGCGGTTCTCCGGCACTACGCACTAATCGGGCATCGGCGATACCGACACCAACATTGCCGTCTGCACCGGCTTCTTTGGGCTTACGTTCCGCGCCGGCCTTAGTTTTATCCGCAGCCGCCTTGCGTTGTCCGGCACTGCGATCCCAAGCCTCGCCCAAACTCAGCCAGTCGAGCTGTGGTGCCAATGTTTCGGCGTGCGCGAGTTGCTGACTGCGATTTTGCGTGGTCGGCGTGGAATACATGATCACCAAGCCGGTAAAAAACCAGAAAAACATGAACAAGGCCAGCACCAGACCAACCCAGCGATGGACTTGATATAACAGCCGATTCAGAAACTTCATTGTTGCTCTCTCAAAAATAAAAACCGGGGAAATAGTGAACAAAGTTCTCGCCACCGTAGGGCGCGCCGTGCGCGCCAAAGGGATAGCACTGTTTTTTAAGCATAGGGAAAGGCGCGCACGGCGCGCCCTACTCTATTAATATTTTTCTTAACTTAATCGCATTGACGCGCTACGTGAGAGCGAGACAATAGTTACGCTACAGCCCGGAAATATAATCGACCAGCGCTTCGATTTCGTCATCGCTCAACGACTTGGCCTCTGCATTCATTACGCCGCCCGGACTATTGCTACGCTCGCCCAATTTCCAATTAACCAATTGAGCGCGCAAATAAACATTGCGTTGCCCGCCGATCACCGGGTAAACCACATTACCGGCAATGCCGCCCTTACCGTTTTCGCCGTGGCAACCCGCGCAAGGCAGAATGCCCCGGGCCGGATCGCCGTTAACGAACAGATTCCTGCCCAACTGACGGTCACCGGAACCGTCGCCGTTCATGATGTTCCGGCCCGCGAAATAAGCGCCAATATCCGCCATGTCGGTAGTGCTTAAATCTTCGGCCATGATGGTCATGATTTCGTGTTTGCGCGCACCCGACTGGAAATCTCCCAGTTGCTTAATCAAGTAAGCGGCATACTGCCCCGCATGATTGGGAATCTTGGCGTCGGAACTATTGCCGTCCGCACCGTGACATCCCTCGCAACGCCCGGCCTCGGACTGCTGTTGGCCGATACCGGGGTTGCCCCTGCCGATACGTCGTGAGACTGTTTCCGCATTCTCCTCGGCCGCCATGCCCTTTACAGAAGCAAGCAGCGCAAAAGTGCTGACGATAAGCAAAGAATTTCGCTTCCAACATCTGTGAGTCAGATGCTTTTGTCGCTGTCGGCCGGAACAAGCCGTCCTCCGCGACATCAAAGGCGATAACTGCATGCCTACTTCGCAGCCGCAAGCTGTTGCACGATTTCCAGCGACTTCTCGACATTCTCGGCCGGTTTAAGCCCGGTCAATGTGGCGGCAATTTTGCCGTCAGGCTTAACGATAAAGGTGGTGCGTTCGGCAAATCCATGGTTAATGTCAACCCCGCGGGTATCCTTCTTCCCAGGTGCCGCATCCCTGATCGTCAAATCGTAGGTTTTGGCGATATTGCCGTCGATATCGGAAGCAACCGCAACCTTACCGCCGCAAAACTCAGGATCGGCGGAGAATTCATTGAGTCTGTCGATACTGTCGAGCGACACGCCTATAATTGATGCCCCGGCGGCGGTGAATTTGTCATAATTGACCGCAAAGGTGTGGGCTTGAATATTGCAGCCGCCGGTATAGGCCGACGGGTAAAAATAGACCACGACCGGACCTTTTTTCAACGCATCTTGCAGCGAATAACTAAAGGCCTTTCCGGCCAGAGAGGCTTGCGTCTGGAAGTCCGGGGCAGGATGGCCCTCCGGTAATGCACCGACGGCAGGAAGCGCGATTGCGCTTGACAACAGGCAGCTCAATAGAAAACGTTTCATAGTTGTACTCTTTAAATTTAAAGAAAGATTTGAAATTTTAAAGTGGCTTATAAGTGTCGTGACATGCGTCGTCGCAAGAATTCGATATTTCAATGGCCTTATTTGAGGCAGCCTCGAAATTATTCGCTTCCGCAAATTTCACTATTTCGGCAGCCATATCCTCGTATCGCTTGGCATCAGTTACCGCGTCAGCCGCATTGCCTCTTTTTTCAAAGAAACCTTCGACCAGTTTGAAATCACTCTGCATTTTTTTGGCAAGGGCAATGGTTGCATTAGTATCTTTGTTGACGATATTGCCCTGTAGGTTATGAGAGTTGTTGTCTATAGACTCCATCAACTCTTCGAAATCGAATTCGGCTTCAGCATAGACAGCACTGCATGCCAGTACAAACAAAATTCCGCAAAGTTTAAACATCTTACGCATATTATTTTGATCCTTAAGAAGGCGGTTTCGTTTCCATGCCGCCTGCTGTTCCCCCATGCACACAACTGTTCAATTAGATTGTCACATTCAGGTTATTTTTTAGAAAATAAATGGCACAAACATAACCCGGAATGCCTATTCCATCCGGGCTATATTTATATCCCCAGTCAATATGACAGGGTTTCAACCTTAGGCTATAAGTTCCTTAATAACCTTTCCATAAACAACAGTAGGACGCTCCGAGCGGCCATTATGTAGGAAAGTCGTTTTAAGGTGATCTAACCCCATCAACTGAAGGACAGTGGCATGTAGATCATAGGTATCAACCGCTAAGCTTTTATCCGCCACTTGCAAGCCGATTTCGTCAGTTGCTCCGTACGTCGTCCCCGCTTTGACGCCACCACCAGCAAGCCATTGTGTGTAACCCCATGGATTATGATCACGTCCATTACCGCTTTGACCGTATGAAGTTCGACCAAATTCCGAAGTCCACACCACCAAGGTCGAATCCAACAAACCACGATCCTTTAAATCAGCAAGGAGTCCGGCGATAGGCTTATCCACGGCTCTAGCATGCTTGCTGTGATTCTCTTCAAGGTTGGTATGACCATCCCAGTTTCTGCTGTCGCCGGCAACTTCCTGCGGTCCTGAGATAACTTGTATGAAGCGCACACCTCGTTCCACCAGACGCCGCGCCCGCAACAAGGTTTCTCCATAACTTTTGCTACCTTCGTCATTCAAGCCGTAAAGCTCTTTGGTGGCATCGGATTCTTTCTTCAGATCGACAGCTTCCGGCGCAGTAGTCTGCATACGATCTGCTAGCGCGTATGATTGATTACGTGCTTTGAGTTCCGTGTCTTCCGGATAGCGAGCCCCACTCTGTTCATTTAAACGCTTCAGCAGATCCAGAGCACCGCGCTGTTGTGATGCTGCAACCAATTCGGGGCGATCTAAGAAGAGAATTGGCGAATCCCCCGGACGAAAAGCGGCACCTTGGTATACGGCCGGCAGGAAACCGGAACTCCAATTGATAGACCCACCAGTTGGTTCCTTTTTGTCATTGTAAAGGACAACATAGGCCGGCAAATCAGGGTTGGCAGTACCCAGAGCGTATTGCACCCATGCACCCAACGATGGGCGACCAGGATTCAAATCACCGGTATTCAACTTAAGAATCGAAATATTGTGGGTAGCACCTATGGTCACGCTGGACTTGATGAAGGCTATCTTATCGGCATGCTGAGACAGATTAGGCAGCAGATCGGAAAACCAAGCACCGCTCTCTCCATGCTGTTTCCAGGTCCGATTGGTGGCAAAAAGTTTACCCGTTCCTCCTCGCACACCTTCTTTAATTCCTTCCATGAAAGATTTTGGAATCTCCTGACCAGCAAGTTTTATCAATTCTGGTTTGTAATCATAAAGGTCCAAAGTGCTAGGCGCACCGTCCATGTGCAACCAGATTACCGATTTGACTTTGGCGGGGAAGTGGGGCTGCTTAGGCGCAAGGGGGTCAACCAAATCAGCTGCCATCGCAGATGAAAAAATCCCTCCACTTGGCAGCAAACCGCTCACTGCAAGCCCTCCCAGACCATATCCTGTTTTGACTAAAAAATCTCTACGCGATTGATTGTTCATGATGCATTTTCCTATTTAGAAAGTAATGTATGTCATTAAAACCGGTAACTGAATTCGTTTGAATTCGCAACTGTATGTACCAAGTCAACAAAAGCAGCAGCCCTTACAGGATTCAATACCTTTGTATCCTTCAAACCAGTCGGAATGCTAACCGCGAACTTGCCGGTTGCCGCCTTTTCCAAGATAGTTTTTTCCTGACTACCCAAAAATGCTATCAAAGCTGTTTTTTCCGCATCATTTGGAAAACGTGAAAACAAAATTTGATAGAGCCTATTTAATTGAGCCGTTTCATCACTACCTGCTTCACTGATTACTCTACCGGCTAATGCTTGAGACCATTCGAACACGGTATCGCTGTTAAACAATGCAAGTGCTTGTAACGGGGTGGTCGTCACGTCACGTTTACTATGTACCTGTTGCGCCGAGGCCATATCGAATGTTTGCAACAATGGATACGGAACACTGCGTCGGGTAAAGATATAAAGGCTGCGACGATTTTGATCGTGAGGATCCTTCGAAACCTTCCATTTATCACCCGCGCCTAGATTAGATGGCACAGGAGGAAACACACTCGGTCCGCCAACATTGCCTTCCAGCTTACCTGATGCTACGAGCAACGAATCGCGAATCTCTTCGGCCTCTAAACGCTGTCTGGGGAATACAGCCAACAGTTTGTTTTCAGGATCTGCTTTCGCTACTTCTTCACGATAATCGGAAGATTGACGATATACGCTAGACAAGAGAATCTCACGATGCAGCTTCTTAATACTCCAGCCTTGCTTAATAAAGTTGTCAGCAAGATAATCCAGTAATTCCGGATTCGTGGGTTTTTTCCCTGCCTTACCAAAATCGCTGACCGTTTCCACGATACCGCGTCCGAAATATTGACCCCATACACGGTTCACATAGACTCTTGCGGTCAGTGGATTATTTGCACTAGCAATCCATTTGGCCAGAGCCGCACGACGTCCTGATGAAAACGATAAAGATTCAATAGCGGGTTTCTCATCATTGATGGCGGCAATAAACCCAGGTTGTACCTCTTCTGTTGGCCGATCGAAAACACCAGCAAAACGCACATAAGTCGGTGGCGCATCAGTATGCCCAAGTTCGGTGACCGCTGAAATGGTGGTGGAACCACCGGCGGGTTTGAGCTTATCGAATTTTTTCAATTCCTTGTCTAACTCTTTATACTGCTTCGCTTTTTCAGCATATTCGGGATTGTAATTTTTGGCCGACTTATCCGAATTATCCGTATAGTAAGCCACCAAATCGTCATCCTTAGCGTTATCATCATAACGATGATTTACCCAACGATCATCAGGTGTCCACTCACTTTTGGGTTTATTAAGCGCTGCTTGTGTAGCCAGAGAAAAACGTTCGTAGTTATATTTTCTACCCGCCTCTCTGATAGGATCGAGCAGAGCTTTTTGCTTAGCCTTGATCTCCTTGGTTGCCTCTTCCCACTTATGCCATTCTGCTTCGTAATTGCGTTCGATCTGTCCTTTTGATGCTGGGATATTGTCCACCGCATGAACATTCGCAAAGAAAGACTGAAGCGAGTAATACTCTTTCATAGAAATATTATCGAACTTGTGATTATGGCATCTCGCGCAACCCACCGTCTGCGCCAGGAATACTTCGCCCACTGTATCGGTAATATCGGTTGTGTTTTGAAATTTCTTCTGGACCAGATCACGAGAGTTGCTATCATCCGGATAACTCCTCAAAAAACCGGTAGCAATCAATGCGTCTGGATTGCCCGGTGCAATTTCGTCCCCAGCTAACTGCTCTGAGACAAATTGGGAATAGGGCTTATCCTGATTGAAGGCATTGATTACATAATCTCGATAACGCCACAAGCTCTCACGCGTCTCATCATTAGTAAAACCTGAACTGTCCGCATAGCGCGCAAGATCCAGCCAACGGCGCGCTTGACGCTCACCGTACTTAGGCGATGCCAGTAAGCGATCCGCCAAATTTTCGTATGCATTCGGAGACGTATCGCTTACAAAAGCCGCAACTTCCTCCGGAGTAGGAATAACTCCCCATGTATCGAGTGTTGCACGACGCACAAAGGCTGCACGATCAGCATCTGGTGAAGGAGTTAGTCCTTTTGCTTCCAAAGGCGCCAACACGAACGCATCAAGCGGTGACCGTATCCAATTTTTATTATTAACGCTTGGTTGAGCCGGAGCTTTAATTGGCTGATACGCCCAATGTTTTGACTTCTTCGGTGCTGTTGCATCAGCCGTGGCAACCACTTTATTGTCCGTCACTGCCGACTGTACCGCTTGCGGTGACTGCGCAGCCTGTGCCGCACCTGTATCTGCAGCAACTTGTTTGTTTTCCGTTGCTGTGGGCTCAGCTTGCTTAGCCTCTACAGCAGCAGATGCTGCTTGAACTCCTATTTGACTAACCGGGCTGTTAAAAAGATCAGCCTGTTTACTCTCGCCTATAACGCCAACAGGATTGCTGAATCGATCCACTACTGCTCCAGACTCTTCGATTACCATCACCGAGAGCCCAAAGAGAATGGCAGAATAAATTTTCTTGCTCATAGACTTCCTCCAAAAACCAAATACTGAGACCATCTCTGACCTCACCAATCCTGAAAGGCAACAGAGATCGGCCTTTCAGAATCTTCACATTTATAGTCGTCGACTTATTTGTTGTAATTCTTGACTATTTCTTCGGCTCAGGCGGAACGACTTTAGTCAACTTGCCGCCTTCTTGTTCGTAGTTCTGCGCGCCTACCGCACCAACGACTTTAAAGCCTTTTACCGATAATAAATCAGCCGCAGCGCCTGCGCGGCCAGCGTGATTCGACACAGTAACAATGCTTCTATCTTTTGGAATAAACGCTATGCTATTCTCAATCTCTTTAGCCTGAATACTTAGGTAGACTGGAAATCCGCCTTTTGTGGATAGCTCATCCGGACGTCGTACATCGATAATAACCAACTGCTCTGGATTAGCCAGCAATGCGTCAAACTGAGCGCGATTAAGCTTTGGAGTCTTGTACTTATATTCTGTTGCAGCAGCCGGAGCCTCTGACTTTTTATCATGATCATGAGCAGCCCCAAACGCAACGGGTGTCACCAGAATCATTAAAAACAATATCAATTTCGATGGTATCTTCATAATATTTATCTTTCTCTTAATTAATTACTAAAAATGCATGAAATGCGCGTGCACACTGGATGTCAATGTAATATAAGCATCTATCATGCCACCATCATAAACATTACATTCAATTGATAATAGACAATTGGAAAAGAACTTAATTAATTGATTATTAAAATAATATTTTACTCCCCAACTTTTAACCTGCTCTGCCCTAGCTATAAGACTGATAAATTCTCAAATAAACTGTTATTAATACAGCAGTCCAGTAACAGTTGCTGCGGCTATATGAGCAGTCAAAATTTTAAAAATGAGGAATTGGACTATTGCGCGAGTTATTAGGGATTAACGCTAGCAAAACTGATCCTGCGAACAAGCTGTATGCTATTAAAAAAACACATAAAAAAAAGCCCGGGATGAACCCGGGCCAAGTGGAAGCCTGCTACATAAAACCCGTTATAACTTGCCGCTGACCATCACCCCAAACCATTGAGGAAGACCTGGCGTATAAGAGTTCCAAAGTATGGCACTAGGGGTTTGGTTATTGAATACATTCTTCCCCACCAAAGAGATATCGAACAACTTATCGCGACGGCCAACACCAATGGCAATATCCGTATATGAATTGGCTTTTATCGTACTGTAATCCGATAGAGAAACATCCGATTTGTAGCTGCTAGTGAATGAGGTATTGAAACTGGTGTGGAATTCATTTTTCCCCAGCGCCTGAAATCCTAACGCTTGCAGCGGAATCCGAAATTCAGGTCCTATATTAAATGTGAACTTCGCGGCACCCGGCAGAGTCTGCCCAGTGACATCCTGGTAAGCCGGCGATCCAGGAAAGTTTTGCTCCAGAGGCTTTGCACTGTTCTTGAAGTCCGTATAGATAGCATCATTGTAAGACCCGGAAAAATTAACCGAAGTATAAGGAATGCCATTAAAAGATCCATCTACTTCAACCCCTAACGCTCTTACCCCTGCTGCATTACCGGTACTGGAGATATAGGTCGGCGCGGCTGCGGGATTAGATTGTCTCGCAAGATTAGTTGAATACTCATCCACCACCTGAACTGCTTGCTGATAGTTAGAAATATCGGTGTAGAAGAAGTCTGTATTTAATATTAACGCTTTGTCGAATAGCGATGATTTAAAGCCTATCTCATAGGAGTTGGTTTTTTCAGGCGCGACACTAACCGCTATAGCATTAGGAGTCTGAGAAAAACCCGCTTTTTCACCATATTGCCACGACACATAGGTGGTCAGATCTTCGTTAACCTTATAGCTTGGGCTGACCACATATCCAGGCTGAGTTGATTTGAAGGACCGTCCTGGCTCTTTATCCCAGAGGACCCCCATATTCGTCTGGCGGAGAGTTTTAGCAGTAGCCACCTGAGTCATCTGCGCTGCAGTTAAACCGGCGTAGGTTGCCACGCCAAAATATTGCTGAGCCACTGAATTTGCCAGCGCTATCTGTGCAGCGCTGTTACCGGCGAGTAATGCACCAGTGGTGCCGTTAGAATTAAAGCCTCCCGTCTGTACACCATTTACCGAGACCGGATTCAGGGCGCCACCGGCCCCATTATTGGTGATTAATTTTTGAGTTTCCTGCTCTCGGCTTTCATTACTGAAACGCACACCGGTGGTCAAAGATAACGGCTCAGTTATATGCCATTTTGCATTTGCAAACAGAGCTCCGCTCTGATTATGAATAAAATAAGGACCATTGGTATCCAGTCCATCCAGAGAGTTTTGCATCAGTTGCCGACCAGCGCTATTGGTATCAAGTATATTGTACTGAGCAGTTGAAGCGAACCACGCACCGGCATCTGAACCAAAACCAACCCTGTTTCCTTTGGTCTGTTTCCGATCCATAAGATAGATGCCAGCTTGGTAATCGACCAACTTACCGAAACTCGAACTCACTTTCAGCTCCTGACTAAGCTGCAAAAAATCCGGCACCGCACCGCCGCCGTTTTTACTGATATCGAACGGAGTGCCTTCGTCATTTCTAGCCTGGAATCCATAATCCCTTGCGGCAGTGATCGAGGTCAATTTAAAACCGCCGACATTCCAATTTAATTCCGCCAACCCTCCCTGACTGTCCGTGACCAGCGGAAACTGAGCATCCTGGTTAAATGCATTCTGCCCGCCGCCATAGAGATAATCATTTTGGTAGGTGTATTTGGAATTTGCTGCGGTAAACCAACGCCTGTTCAATCTGGTTGACGCGTCGGTGCTTAAGGTATTAACGGCACCATTGGCATATTGAGTCGGCGTTGGCGTGAAGAATAAATTGCCATTGTAAAATTCGCTTTGTTGGGGCTGCTTGTCATAACTGAAACGGGCACTGAAATTTTCAGTAGGTGTAAATAATAACTGGATACGACCGGCTACACGATCCCTGTTATACCAGGTCTGATCTTCATTCCAGAGGTTTTTAGTGGCACCGTCTGCCTTGTTTACATGTATTGAACCTCGCCAGGCAAGAAGATTGTCAATCACTGCTCCACCACCAGCGGCATCGGCGATATAGGTGTTATATTTACCATAGGTCAGCGAGTAATTAGCTTCTGGCGTAAAGGTTGGACGCTTGGTAGTCATATTAATCACCCCCAGAATTGCGTTTTTTCCGCCCATAGTGCCCTGCGGACCACGGTCAACCTCTACTTGATCGATATCGAAAAAATCAAAACTGGTCAGCGGATTGTAGGCATAAGGCACGCCATCGACGACAGTACCGACGCTCGGATCCATGGCATCGGTCTGCGCTTGCTGACCTACACCACGAATGGATAAACTACTGGTACGTGAGTTGCCCGTATTCCACTTGACGTTGCCCGTGCGTTGCAAAATTGAACCCAGATCCTGAGCCAACTGCCTATTAAGCTCTTCACCTGATCTTACGGACGACGACGACGGCACATCCTTCACTTTTTCAAGACGCGAGCGAACTTTGCCTCTAACAACAACCTCGCCAAGATCATCAGTTTCAGCCGCCTCTTTTTTGGCAACTACTTCGGCAGATTCAGCAGTCGGTATCGCTTCCGAAGCAGGCGCTGCGACTGCATCTTGCTTAAGAAAACTGCGGTCGCCCTGCGCTGCTTGCAATTTTTGCAATTGTTCACGCAAATAAGCATTTTCCGCTTGCAATTCATTCACGACTTTTGCATTCGGTGCCTTATTTTTCGTTTTTTTCTTAGTGTCTGCCGCCTGTACATCTTGGATAGTCATCATAGAAGCGCCGACCATGGCAGCGGCTACGTATGCAGAAAGTTTTCGTCGGCGGCTTACCGCATCAGGAATATTCTGCTGCGGGCTGATGCCATCTAAGAAAGTGCCTGCCATAAAATATTTCATTATTTATTTCCCCTTGTTTTAAAAAATGCAAACTCAGCAACCACTACAAACATTTGAAATGTACATTTAGTTTTCGCTAGTCTAACTACCCTAATCTTTATCTCAATTATCAATTTAGCCAGAGTTTGTCCCACAATACGTGGGATTACCTAGTCATGAAGCAAGCCATGTGCCATTACCGTCATAAATTGAATTTTCTGGGAAACATCCCATTCCGACAACACATCCATTTGATTTTTATATTTTTTATATCTACATGACTGAAAAAACGCCGCTACCTCAGGTAATTAATAGTCTTTATTAATGCTCTGAACTGCTTATCGATATTCACCCACTGCTGATTCAGTGTTTATTAATCAGCACATGAAAAATACATAGGCAAGCCTATTCATGGATCTGTTTTTGTAGCTGTCTAACAAAAATGGATAATCTGAGGTTGGCAAAACGTATCGACCAAAAAGATGGATTCTAGGAATTAATCAAACATGCCGTATATTTGATTCTAGATTTGAACTGAAAGTTATATACTGATATTACGCAAGAAAACCAATAATCAATAACTTACGAAGCAAAAAGAGCTATAAGCTATTGATAGTTAGTAGACGGTGCGTAACATCAGTTATTAATTTAACAAACCAAGTTTCGTTTTTGCGCTCACCTAACGCTCACTTACCCTATGTGCAAAACCAGAGAAGCTGCGCTTTTGCATGTCTGAGTTAAACTGGTAGCTAAAGAACGATTTTCTTCTCCATGATTGTGACCGAATAACCATGGCATTCAGTTTTTTCATTAACACACCGTCCTAGTCTCGAATAAAAACCTTCAGACTCCGGCGTATACAAGTACAACTTTTCTATTTGAAGTTCGTGAGATTTCTTTTCGATAGCTGAAACCAGCGCTGTACCGACACCCTTTCGCCGCGATGGTGTTACGACATAAAGACCGGCTAGCCAAGGCGCTAAATCAAGACGCGTATCCATATCATGAACTTTGAGACACACGGTTCCGAGCAGTTAACCGTCTTCAAAAGCAACTAACGCGACGGGAATTTTTGTTGTGTTGGCTCTTTTTCACCAATAAGGCGTTCCACATCCAGCAAGGTACGGTCCGGATACAGATACGCCCATTCTTGGTAGAACCATTGCGCAAGTGTTGGAATGACTTCTTTGTGATCGGCTAAGTGGACTATGTCCATTCGCGATCTAATTGACAGATAAAATACTTACCAGACAGGTGGGAGCGCAACACTCGGCCAATTCAATGGCTGAGCACCGCACATTTATCCCACCCAACATAATTTTTACTCTTTTATACGAATCAGGTCATGACAACCTTTGCAGGATTCACCGACTTTTCCAAACTGGGTTTTAATCAGGTTGACATCACCTGTTGCCGCCACTTTCGCCAGTTCGTTTGCGGCTTCGTTGAAAGTGTTCGCAACTTTAGTCACTTCTTCTTTTTTCTGGAAGAATTCAGGCTTGAGCCGTGTTTGTTTCCAGCCGACTCCTTGATCCGTGCCTTCGCCATACAATGCGCCCAACCCGGAATTAGCCACCGCAGCAATCGCATTGGCGGCCGCGGCGACAGCGTCTTTGTTATAGGTTTCGGGATGATCCACTACCTGGTTTTTAATTTTCGAAATATTCCAGGCGGCAAAAGAATAGGCCGACTGGCGGAATCTTATTTGCTCTTCAATCGGACCGGCTAGCGCAGCGTTGGCTGATGCAGCGAGCAAAATAGCCAGTGTTAATTTTTTTTTCATTTTTTTCAGTTCCTGTGGTTGTAGAAATATTTAAGCGGGTTAAAAACTTGAAGGTGCTTGGGCGACTTGTTGCTGGCTTTGCATCGGATAAAGTTGAGATATTCCGCCCGAAACGCCCCAGACCACCGTACTGGAAATAATCAACGACAGAATAAAACGCAGAATGCCAAATCCTTGGTCATGACGGCCCGCGACAACTTCCGCCAACGCTACGGGAATGTTCTTTTTGCCGGTCAACATAGGCACAACGAGATTGGTTTTTTTAATCCAGCGATAATAAACGATCGCGGCCAAATGCAGCGCAACCAGAGCCAGCAAAAAATTGAATGCCGTATTGTGCCAGCCGGTCAATTTGTCGCTAGAGGACTTATCGACGAGGTTGAACAGCGGCCCTTCAAAAGCGATATCGTCATTAGCGAACAATCCGGTACCGACCTGGACAGCCAATACAGTCAGCAGTGCGATCACGGACAGCGCGCCTAACGGATTATGGCCAATACCCTGCCAACGGCCTTTAAGGTATGCAGCCAACCGTGAAAAGGTCGGAAAAAAAGTGACAAATCGGGAATGGGTCGAACCGATAAAGCCCCAGATAATACGAAACACCAGTAAACCCAAAATAAAAATGCCGATGCGGCCATGCCAATCGATCAGCGCGCCGCCGATTTTGGCTGTGATATAGGCTGCGGTTACAGAAATCACGAGTAACCAATGAAACAGCCTGTGCGGCAAATCCCAAACAGGTAATGTCACTTTCATCTTGATTCTCCGGTTAATCCAAGTGCTTCAGCGCACAGCAGCACAGCAGCACAGTTCCCGCTTGCGCAAAAGTGAAGCTCACTGAAACAATTCGATAAAGTCGATGTAAAAACATAATGGACTCCTTATTCATGAGTAAAAAACCGTGTTCGGGAACAGCTTAAAAATTAAAAAAAAGGCAGGAAATCAATCCATCTCATTCCTACCCGAATCGGTCCTTCAATAGCGAATCGGAGAATTGCCATCGCAACGCTTACCAGCTTTGCCGATCCCTACACTCTGGCTTGATCACGTCGACGCCGCCGGTCTGAATTGCTTTGGCCGGGTTTATTCGCTTCCTTTTTGAGATTGCATGGTCCGTTGCTATCTCCTTACTTTTTACTGGCTGCCTGTATCGTAGGGCGCGCCGTGCGCGCCTTGGAAGGGATGCAATGGCGCGCACGGCACGCCCTACGACCGGAATTACCTAGCTGCGCAAATGCCGGTTAAAAAACTCTATCGTGCGCTGCCAAGCCAACTTTGCCGCAGCCTCGTCGTAACGCGGCGTGGTGTCGTTGTTAAAACCATGCTGCACACCGGGATACACATAGGCTTCGTATTTAATGCCCGAGGCTTTTAACGCGGCCTCGTAAGCAGGCCAACCGGCATTGATGCGTTCGTCCTCTGAAGCGTAATGCAGCAACAGCGGCGCTTTGATTTTTGCGGTATCTTCCGCACTCGGCTGGCTGCCGTAAAAAGGTACACCCGCCGCCAACTCGGGAAGCTGCGTCGCCAGGAAATTGACAATGCCGCCACCGTAACAAAAACCGACCGCACCGATTTTGCCGTTGCTTTCGGGCAGACTTTTCAGCACGTCGGCTGCGGCGATAAAGTCGGCATGGGTTTTGGTTTGATCGAGCGATTTGAACAGTTCGCGCGCCTTGTCTTCATCGCCCGGATAGCCGCCGAGCGGGAACAGCGCGTCGGGAGCGAACGCAATAAAGTTATCGAGCGCAATACGCCGGGTAATATCTTCGATATGTGGATTCAGGCCGCGGTTTTCATGCACGACCAACACCGTCGGCAATTTGCCGGTGAATTGGGCCGGTTTAACCAGATAGCCGCGAATCTTGCCGTAACCGGAAGGAGACGGATATTCCACATATTGCGCCGAGATGCGGGCATCAACCGGAGCTATTTGCTGCGCCTCGGCAAAGCGCGGATTCAATGCCTCAAGCAAACCCTCGGCAGTCAGGCCGAGCAGTGTGAATTTTGCGGCCGAAGCCAAAAACCCCCGGCGCGATATATCGCCGTGGACGTATTTGTCGAATAGTGTCAGGACTTCCGGATCGAAGTCTTTTGCTGTTTTACGTGTCATAGTTCCACCTATTAATTGTTGTTCCCATGTTTCGACGTCACTGCCATAAAATTAAATTAAGCGTTGTAGGAGCGGGCCGCGCCCGCGATAAATGAGCGACAATTCTGTAATTACAACCCTAACATCGCGGGCACGGCCCGCTCCTACAGTATCCATGTGCTTAACTTAATGGCAGGAGGCCGGAGCATAGAAAAGTTATAGCTTTGTAAGCTTATTTGGCACGCCCTTTAAATCCCTGGGCCAGCAAAGGTATCTTATAAGCGGAACCGCGCCCTACCGCATAAAGCGTTTTCTTGTCCTTACCGGCAAACGCTATGTTTTGCGGTTTTTTAGGCAGGGCAATCACACCTAATGCTTCGCCTTTGGAACTAAACACTTCGATGCCGGAATTGGATGCGACATACAGTCTATCGCTATCGTCTATCGCCAGACCGTCCGCACCGCTGGACCAGACGTTGTCTTCATTCTTCCAGCCGTCCAGTTTGGCGCAGTTCCTTCTGTTGGAGATTGAGCCGTCAGCGGCGATATCATACGCAAGAACATATTCGCCAAGTGTATTGGCCACGTACAGCACAGTTTCATCTTTATTCAGCTGAATGCCGTTCGGGCGCTCAATATCGTTAGCCAGGCGTTTCAACTCGCCGGTCGGCGAGATGTAAAATACGCCCGGATGAGAAGGCGGCGGATTAGGGTTTTCCTTAGTCGGACGAGTGCCGCTGTCGGTAAAGTAAATACCGCCATTCTTGGCAAGAACGACATCGTTCGGCCGTTGAAATGCAACGCCTTCGAAATTTTCGGCGAACGTTTTTTGCTTGTCCGCAGGATAGATGATACCGACCTGAGGTTTAAGCGTTTGCACGGCGATAAGCTCGCCGTTCGCATTTAGCGCCAAGCCGTTTGCACCGTTTGAATTTTCCAAAAACGTTGAAACGGTATTATCGGGCGCGATACGCGTAATCCGGTTGTCATTGGTTTCAGTAAACAGCAAGCTGCCATCCGAATAGCCGATAGGACCTTCGGTGCCTTTGAAGCCGTCCTTGATCAATTCGATAATGACGCCGCCGGCCGATACGCCTGGAATGGCTGGCGTAACGGGATCTTCCGCCTGTACAGAGGCGGCAAATGCTAAAGCGCCCAGTAATGAAAATAATTTTGCATGTGAAGTTTTTAGTAACATCTTGTTCTCTGGATTTAAGTGTTGAATCAATTTAAACAATATCTGGCGGATAACTATCGACCTTTACTTCTATTTACTCGCGAATCAAAGCCTTTGGGTTGTCCAATCACGGATCAAAATGTAAGTAATCATGAAACTAACTCCTCTGGATAATTTATACATAATCAGATATCGCCCGGTTCTTTAAAACAAGCATCCCTAGCCAGCCCAGAGAGGGCTAGATTATTTTTTTGCGATAATTACTTACCGGGGATAGTCAAAACCGATAACTTGGTAATTCCTGATCTTTCTATCGATGACATCACTTTAGCTACGGTGCCGTATTGAACGGCATCGTCTGCGTTAAGGTTAAGCGCAATCTCTGGGTCGGCGGCCTTCCGGGATAACAATTCATTTTCAAAGGCAGCCAAGGCAATCTCCGTTTTGTCAATGAAGACCTTTCCCGTTGCATCGACACTGATATACACAGCTTCTTTTTCTTCGGGCGGCGCGGTCTCAGCAGTCTTCGGTAAATTGACATGTACGGCTTGAGTCAATAAGGGCGCTGTTACAATAAATACCACCAACAATACCAACATCACATCAACCAGCGGTGTGACGTTGATCTCGCTCATAACATCATCATCACCCCCACCGTCTTTTGTATTCATTGCCATCAGATTTATACCCCTTCCGTTTGTAAGTCTTCATGACTGGTATTATTAAGAACCGGTTTTTTCGTTGCGACGCTAGCGCGTGATGATGCATCCGGGCTAGGCGTTGAGCGTTTGATTAAAAATGAGGTTTTCAAAGCTAGATGGACAAAATCAATAGCGAAGTCGTCTAGAAATGCCCAAATTACCTTATTTCTGCGAATAAAAAAATTGTATCCGATAACGGCGGGCACCGCGACCGCAATGCCGACGGCCGTAGCAACCAGCGCTTCACCGATAGGGCCCGCCACAACCTCCAGACTAGCCGACCCGCTTTTGCTGATACTGGTCAGCGCCCCCATAATCCCCCAAACCGTACCGAATAAACCCACAAATGGCGAGATACTGCCGATAGTTGCCAATATGGACAAACCACTTTCTAATGCTCCACGTTCTTTCTGCATTTGTTGTCGCAGGCGTCTATCCAGTAACTCCTGGCGATCCCCGGTATGTTCAAGATCATGAGTGGTCGTGCCGCCGTCGGCTTCTATCAATGTGATAAAACCAACATCGGCGACTCTGGCAGCAGGTCCTTTATTATCTTCCAGTGCTGAGGCGGCCTGGAAATCATGAGCCCCCCAAAACTTCTTGCCATAAATTCGATTGTGATGAGAAATCCGCAGATGCTGTATGCCTTTGATCAGTATCAAGGCCCAAGTCACCACAGAAAATCCAATTAAAACCCACAAAGTGGCATCGACAATCAGCGCCGAAGTAATTTCCGTGGTCGCAGGCGTCCCGCTGATCGCACCTGCAACATCAGCACCTGAAAGCGGTATTTGATTAGCTGCCTGTGGAATTGTCGTTGCAGTAGATGTTGTTTCTGTCATAAATAAAACCTCAACGTTATAATTTAAAAGAGATAGGAACTGTTACCCAACCATCGATTGGAGTTTTTCCTCGAGTAGCCGGAGCAAATGACCATTTTTTAACCGTCCTAACCGCCTCATCGTCTAATACCGGCTTTCCACTCGACTTAAGCACGGAAACATTGTCAGGCTTACCGCTAGCAAGAACATGCACTTTCATTAACACCTTACCTTCCCAGCCGCGATCCATAGCAATTTCTGGATAAACCGGCGCCGGGTTATCCAAATAACCCG
This sequence comes from Methylobacter sp., assembly GCF_036845245.1. Classification (NCBI taxonomy): domain Bacteria; kingdom Pseudomonadati; phylum Pseudomonadota; class Gammaproteobacteria; order Methylococcales; family Methylococcaceae; genus Methylobacter; species Methylobacter sp. The sequence goes on along the minus strand of NZ_DAIUEH010000009.1, from coordinate 13,610 downwards.
CACCACCGCGCGGCTCAGTCACTTTTTCTTCTACCGGAGGTGCCGGCGGTGCCGAAACCACCGGCGCATCGGTTTGCACCGCAGTTGGCGTGGAGATCGGCGGCGGCTCGACCTTTGGCGCCGGTTTCGGTTGCACCTTAGGCTTGGGCGGTTTATTAATTGCCACCACTTTCGGCGGCGGAGGCGGCTGGACCACCGTCTTCGGCTGAGGCCGAACAAACGAAATCTGCACTTTTGACGGCGGTTTGACCGGCTCGACCAGTTGTTCTTTTTCAACCGATGCATGCTTGAAGTGATCGACAAGTATGGTATGCGCCAGTATCGACAGCACAGCTATAACCAGATAGTCGATAACTTTGCTGTCGCGATAATCGGCGCTATGTCTAAAATTTCCCAACGCCACGGAAGCTGATGAAGTGGAAAAGCTTTCCATCAGTCGGCCTATGTCCTGATTGATCGGAACAACATCGGCCCTTTTCCTGTCCGGCGCGGATGTTGCCGACTCAAACTTATTAAAAGCCGCCAAAGGTCTATTCATGAGAGTTCTCCCGTTCATTAAAAAATCACCGGTCCTGTCCATTCACTGATAAATAGGAGGCTATAACCCCAACTGCCGACCGGTTTTAGCAGACAGTGTCTCTATCAATAGAGCATGTCCCATGCCATTTCTGGAATAATCCGTAAAAACGCCGAATAATCTTCCGCCTACAATCAATAACGTGTTGTATTTGCAGTGCTTATTTTTCATGTCAAATCTCTTGCCGATAACTGCCAAGCGAATATTTTTAACAAACGCTCAATTAACGGCTGCTTGTTGAGCATCAATTTTGGGAAGCTTTTGCTTGCAGGGTGTTCGCTGATCAACAGTTCGGGAACGCGATAACGGGAAATCAAAAGGGAAATGCTCAGATGTTTTTCAGCCACAAATGCGTTCGACAGTAAGCAAACGATTCCGACTGCTCTTCAATGCGGTGATTTTGTAAGCTTTATTAAGCAACTGCGGACAGAGCTGCGGTAATTTGCGACAATACTTGTATACTCCCGCTCAATCCCGATGCCAGATCAACTCGCCGTTCTTGTAAACCGACTTGACCCGGTGCAGCGGAATGGTATGCGTCCGGCCTTCGCAATCGATCAATTCGAAAACGCCGGGGCCATCCTTTGGAAATGCAACTTCAAGAAACGGCACGCGGATGATTTCGTGCGCTATCCGGTCGTAATAACCGATGACGAATTCGCCGCGGCCAAATTCCGGATCCCAGCGGATGCGATGCAGGAGGTCTTGAATGGGGATCATGATCGCGTTACCTGTTCGCCAGGATTTTAATGACACCGGTTCCGTCGGCGGCCGGAGCGATGTCTATCCGCGCCAGCCCGAAACGCTCAACCACCCAGGCATTAGTGACAATGTGCGAACTGATGCGCTCGATGCCGAGCATGGATTCGTCCCGGCACAAGGCGGCCGGCAGGATCAACTGATCGGCAAGATGCTGTTCCAAGGCAGCGCCCGAACGATAGTGATATAACAGCGCGGAACAGGCTTCCTCGGCGACTTGCTCGGCGGGCTTGCCACGTTTACCCTGGGCGCTGAAACCCGCCAAGCAGTTTTCATAATGCGCCGTTAAATACAGACCGGCTCCGGGACAGGCCGCTTTCAAAACGACCGCCTCGATTTCCGCGCTGATCCCGGCCTGCTCCAGAAGGTCGCGCGCGTGGGAAGCCATGCGCTCGCAAATATGGGCAGGCAGGTTCGCTGCCAGTGCACGTCCCGTAACCGCAACTAGCGCACCGCGATGTTCCAAGCGCAGCGGTAGTAATTTCCCGGCTTCCATGATTCGCAGCTTCACTTGTCCTTGCCCGACCGGGTACCAGCCGGAGCGCACCAGGGACAGCTCGACGTTCATGCCCATGCGGGCAAGTGTGGGTAGCCAGACATCGTGCACGTAATCGTATGAAGGACTCATGTTAACGTGCGTGCCGCCGCGCAATGTGACGGTGGATACGCCCGTCGTTAACGCCAGCGGCAGCAGCAGGGTTTGCAATACCAGCATGGCCGCACCGGAGCTGCCGCCTTCCCGTGCCTGGGCCACATCCAGAAAGTAATCGCCGGACCGGACCGGCGTGCGGGGAATGAATTGCAGGGCTTGCGATCCAAGTTCCGCGCCCTTCATTTCGGCGCTGCAAAGCATCGCCGCGGCCCGCACCGAAGTCAGATGCTGAGCCGCCAGTCCCGGCTTATTCCGGTTCGCACGGAGGTTTTCGATACGCACCGGACGCCCGGTGATGGCGGACAAACTCAATGAGCTACGCAGGATTTGCCCACCGCCTTCGCCGTAAGAACCGTCGATAATCAGAAACTCTGTCATATTAAATCTCCGGTATTTAAGAAGGATCCTGAAAACAACCGTTAAATCCTGAAAGTCGGCGTCGGCACTCCTGTCGAAAGCGAGTGTCGAGTAGAGTTTGTATCTACAAGATACATATCGATTTTGAGACCACTGTATTTATAAGACAAGACTTTGTTGAACCCGCCGGAATTTGACGAACTAGAGCGACAGCCGCGTCGATGCTCAAAAGCTGCCCGTTTCTTTGACCTGATGTGGATTAGATTAGCGGCGATAAGCATCACCTTAATAATGGAGTGCGGGCTTTGCCTGCAAGTACTGCGATGTTTTTTTAAAAACTGATGTTGCGCACTGTCCACGAAAGCGCAAGCAAATAAAGAGCCATATCTTTCTCGGCTGAGGGATTTCGCGACAGATAACTTTCGCTTACGGTTCATCAACACTCCGTAGGAGCGGGCCACGCCCGCGACATTTAGGCCGTAGTTGCAAATTTGTCGTACTCTTACGCGGGGCATGGCCCGCTCCTACAACACTTCGCTCTCGTTCCTACGGGCATTCCGTGGGAATGCCGTGACGGACGCGCTGCGTCCCGTATCTGCGACCTGAGTCATATCTCGCTACGCAGCGCGTGGGGACGAAAACAATTTATTGGTCCTATGATAGCTATATGTTTTGCTATACCCGCTTTTTATTATGTCATGCGTAACATCAGCTAATAACTAACTGATGTTACGCAGACGCATGATAAAAAAGCGTCGTCCACGAAAGACACAAAAAACACGAAAAAAAACGGTTCCAAGGACACCATCGGCAAAGCATACCCCGTTAGACCTTCCAGGTTTTAAAAACCAGAAAGGTCTGCCGTTCGACTTTTTTCCTGCCTGATTGATACTTTTTCCTTAACTGAATGGCCGGATGCAGTCTGGAATAAAATTATCTCAAGGGCCGCGAAAAAGACGTGAAGAATATCGGGTATGATCCTATCAGCGACCAATCCATGGCTGAACTTTTTCGTGCCTTTCGTGTTTTTCGTGGACGTACGTAACATCAGTAACTAAGTGGAGCTTGCACTCCTGCTATTATCTAAAAATACGGATTAACGCGCCGGAAATTCCGCTTCTTAATAAAGATGAAGCTCTTTAGCCGCAACCTGCAGCTCTTCGATAAAATGCCGCGTATATAAAGGCAGGTAGTTGTTTTTGAGGTAGGCGATCTTGGTTCTTGAGCTTGGAATAAGATGTGACAAATCCCGCGCTACCAAATCCTGGTCCATCGCCGGGTCATAGGCCATACCGGCAATAATGCCGACGCCCATCCCCAGCCGAACGTAAGTCTTGATCACGTCGGTATCGGCCGCCGCCAGGATGATATCGAGCGCCATGTCAGTGTTTTTAAACGCAGTCTCGATATTTGAGCGTCCGGTAAAGCCAAAGCTGTAAGTGAGTATCGGATAAGAGGCCAGCCGCTTGAGGGAAATGTCACCCTCACTCAGCGGATGATTCTGCGGCACCACCGCCGCATGATGCCATTCATAACAGGGTTTGATGACCAAGTCGGTATCTTCATCGACTTTCTCGGTACAGATGGCGATGTCCGCTTTCCGGGTATGCAATTTATTAATCAGTTGCTCGGGCGAGGCTTCCATCATATAAATCCTGACGCCCGGATATTTTTGCCTAAAACGCAGGATAGGTTTCGGTAGAAAATACTTGGCCTGAGTGTGCGTAGTCGCAATGTGCAGAACGCCCTGGTTACTGTCGATATAATCCGCCGCTATGGTCTGGATATTTTGTTTAGCCAGGTTAATGGCTGCGACTTCTTCCATGATGCGCCGCCCCAAAGTGGTTAAACCTATCAGCTTTTTGCCCTGCCGTTCATATAAAGGAGAACCCAATTCCTCCTCAAAAAGCTGCAATTGCCGACTGACCGCCGATTGCACAACGTGCATTTTTTCGGCCGCTTTTGAAAGGTTGAAATCGTTTTCCTGAAGCACGCGAAGTAATTCAATCTGGCTTAAATTCATAATAATTCCGATAGATTGCGCGCGGCTATATCGCAAAAAAGTGTCAACGCCCGGAGCGCATCAATAATTAAGTGGGTCACTCTATTTTGCCCCCTAGTAATGGCCGGCCTTATTATCTGATTATCCGATTTTATAATCCATTAATATCGCTATTAGAGAATACCAAGCGTTTCAACGATTTCGCCTTATAGAGCAATGACAACCTTCCTCATCATTCAAGCCAGCAGTTCGGATACTAGATTCAGACGACCATCCAATATCTATTTATAAGATATCGAGTTCTAATTATATCGTTTTATCAACAATCAAGACGGTACTAAGATATATCCCAACAACATGGCAGCCACCTTTGCCGCTTCTGTTTAGAACCGAAAGGCGGATCAAACAGATCAAATAACGTTATGCCTTTATGAAAGATAGTTAAGTTTTTTGTCACTCCTGAGCATACAAGGATGTTGTTGTTGCGGCGGGTTACGACCCGCCTTTTTTTATATTGGGAAAGCCCGTTAACACTCTTGCCAGCAACACGCATTGTCAGCCCGGAAACAAAATCCCATGCTTTTTTATATTGGTTTGGAGTAAAACTTATGCCATTACAAGACCTGGTAGAGTATTTTAATGATCGATTCGAACTTGAACACCGCTCAACTTATCGCCCATTCATTCTGGAAAACGGGGAGGTCAGCGGCCTTTTCGGCCCGATACGGATAGACAGTATTTTTTCCCCGCTCAGGCAAACATTAAAGCCCACGACCATTGTCGGCCATACCGCGCAAATTACCGTTGCTACGCATAAAACCCCGCCGTTGTATTCAAACGAGATTGAAAATATCCGTACCGATAGTTCGGTACAAGCGACCAATTTCGAGTCCATTATCAATTTCGACCGCTTGTCACGCACCGTACACATGCTGAACTATTTGGCGTTACCACGCTTACAAGGCCTGCTGTTTTTAGAAGTCGATCCGCGACATATATTGGGCATTAAACAGGATCACGGCGCCTATTTTGAAGAAGCGATTGCAAGATGCGGGCTGGAAAACAAAAACATCGTAATATCGATGGCCGTATTCAGCCAATATGACCGCTATTATCAAGAGTTGATTAACGGCCTGGATAACTATCGTCGGCGCGGCTATCGAATTGCCCTTAAATTCGATTATATACCTCAAAAAAACCAGTCGGATTTGATTACAAAACTATCGCCGGATTACGTTGCTTTCTCGGCGATAAATATCGACAGCAAAATTGAAGAAACCTTATATCAGCTAAAAGTCCTCGTGGCGTCAGTGGGTGGCCTCAGTATCTTGCAACAAATTGATGATAAAAAAACCGATACCTTAGCCCGTAATATCGGATTCGACCTAGTCGAAGGCAGTTACTACAGGGCCATCGCATTTGATTATTTTGATAGCGCCAAACCAAAAAAACTGAATATTCCTTTATCTGAAAATCGGTAGTAACCACTGACTGTCGTCTACTGGTTACGGCATTTGCTGCAAGAAAAGATCGGAAAGATACCTTTAACCGGTTAGCGTCCATAAAAGGCAATAATTATGTCTCCATATACAAACATTAATGCATTAGAAACGAAGATTGCCCGCTTCGAGCATCTGCTTTCCGCCGCCCCCATCACTATTTATACCCGCAAGCCGTTTGCCGACTTTAGTATTACTTTTATTTCCAACAGCGTAAAAGAATTATTAGGGCACGAAGCCGATGCGTTTATTTTTTTTCCCGATACATGGCTAAGCCATGTGCATCCTGAGGATCATCACGTCGTATTGGACAATTTTCATCGTATTCTGCTGGGCGATGCAACCCTCATTAAATACCGTTTTAAAATGAACGGTGGGCAATGGAAATGGATACGCGATCGAGCAAAATTAATTACCGACACAGCAGGGCATGCGTTAGAGATTATCGGTGGCTGGACGGATATGACCGAATTGGTTCAAACCGAAGAGGCCCTTAAGCAAAGCGAAAAAAAGCATCGTTTTTTGCTCGAACAAGTCAACGCCGGCGTAATCGTTCAGGCACCGGATACACGGGTGGTGTCAAGCAACCGGCAGGCCGCGCATTTATTCGGTTTAACCGAAAAACAACTGGTCGATAAATTAGCCGTCGATTTTAAACGGATTCTGTTAAATGAAGACGGCTCGCTGATCGCCTTTGATGACATCCCCGTAAACCAGGTCATTCATACCCACAAAGCGGTAAAAAACCGTGTGCTGGGTATTGAGCGCAACGATCTTAACGATATTGTTTGGGTTATGGTCAATGCGTTTGCCGAATTTGATAATAACAAGCAAATCAGCGCAATTAACACAACATTAATCGACATTACCCAGCACGTTAAATCACAGGAAAAAATTCATCGCCTCGCGCATTACGATTCACTGACGCAATTGCCTAATCGGGTTTTAATCAACGAACGTATCGAGCAGGCAATCCACTTTTCTTTCCGGGAAAATAAGAATTTTTCGCTACTGTTTCTGGATTTAGACGACTTTAAAACCGTTAACGATTCACTCGGCCATCATTACGGCGACATGCTGTTGCGGCAAGTCTCCCAACGTTTGGAGCGCGGTTTACGCGAAGTGGATACGGCCGGCCGATTAGGCGGCGATGAATTTGTGATCATACTGAGCAGCACTAATGCGGATGGCGCGGCGACTGCGGCGCAAAAAATCACCGACATGCTCAAAGAACCTTTTGACCTTGACGGACAAATTCTTTCGATTCAGACCAGCATCGGCATCAGCATTTACCCGAAGGACGGCCGTGACAGCAACACCCTGACCCGCCATGCCGATATTGCGATGTACCATGCTAAACAGGCAGGGCGCGGGCGCTTTTCGTTTTTTGATTTAAAAATGAATACACGTCTTGAATACCGCTTGGCAATGGAACGCGAACTGCGCCTCGCCATAGAAGAAGAGCAATTTTTACTCTATTACCAACCGCAAATCGATTTAAACAGTGAACACATTGTCGGTGTGGAAGCCTTGATTCGTTGGCGGCATCCCGAGCGCGGCATGATTTCACCCGCTGACTTTATTCCCATTTCGGAAGACTGCGGTTTAATCAACCCGATAGGCGAGTGGGTTTTACGGCGGGCTTGCGAAGATATGAAAGCCTGGCAGGCCTTAGGTCTTGCACCGCTTAAAGTGTCGGTCAACCTGTCATTGCGTCAGTTGCAGGAAGGCACGCTGTTTAACAAAATCAGTAACATTCTGGCTCAGAACGGTATTGCGGGCAGTCAGCTGGAATTGGAACTGACCGAAAGTGTGATGATGGAAAACCACGCCGTCACGCTTAATTTTATGACGCAATGCAAAGATCTAGGCATTCATTTTTCGATTGATGATTTTGGTACAGGCTATTCGTCGCTGAGTTATTTAACCAAGCTACCGCTGCTGGATAAGTTAAAAATAGATCGTTCGTTTATTCAGGAACTTTCTAAAAACAATGACGCGAACACCATTGTCAGCGCGATCGTCAATTTAGCCAAAAGTTTGCGCTTAAAGGTCATTGCCGAAGGAGTGGAAACCGGAGAACAACTGGCTTATTTGAGAAATTGCGGTTGCGATACGGTGCAGGGTTTTTATTTCAGTCCGCCTGTCAGTTATGACGCATTGACCCGATTACTCACACAAGAGGTGCTAGCCGCATGAACAAGTTAAGTTTTAAAGCCCGGATATTTTCAGGTTATGTACTTATTATCGGCATGATGATGATCATCGTTACCTCCACATTGCTGAATTACGCACATACCGAACAAAACCTTAAGACCATAAAAAACACTTATTTACCGAATGCGCTGGTGTCATCGGTTATGGCGCACGAGATAGTCATCTTGCAGCAATTTTTAACCGACGTTGCCGCAACTCATGATTCGGAAGGACTGGCCGATGCGCGAACCACCAGTGAAAACTTTAAAAAGAATCTTGAGGATTATAGACAGCGTTTAAGCGATGATCCCGAAGAGCAAAACAACATCAAGCTCCTTGAAGCTAATTTCGACAAGTTTTATAGCGACGGCAAACGCATGGCCTTCACCTTTATGGATAAAGGCATTGATGCGGGCAATGCGTTCATGGATGATTTTGATGGGACAGCAGACCGCTTGACAATGCAAATCGGCAACATTCGTGCTAAAGAAGCCGGCGCGGTAAAAAACAGCATTGATGAAATTACCGACTACGCACATAAGATGTATATTATTTTGTTGGTTCTGTCGGCGATTATTGTCGTAATGGCTTTTATCATCGCTACGCTGCTGACCCGTCATTTAAGCAAACAAATCGGCATCGATCCTGTTCATGCCAAAGGCATCGCCAAAGAAATCGCCAAAGGCAATCTATCGCGGCAAATCTATTTAAACGACGATGACGACAGCAGCTTGTTGCACGCGATGAAAGAGATGCAGCAGGAACTGCTGGAACGGCGTAACACCGAACAAAAAGCAACGGCCGAAATTCTCCGTATTAAAAACGCACTCGATAACACCAGCACCGGCATTATGATTGCCGATAATCACCGGCAAATTGTATATACCAATAAATCGGCGATATCCATCATTCGCGCTATGGAAGCAAAAATCCGCGAGCGGATACCCGATTTTTCTACGGATAAACTGGAAGGCAGCAGCATGGACGACTTCCATCAAAAACCGCAACACCAAGCCGATTTACTCGAAAGCTTAATACAAACCTACAGCGCGGATTTAGCATTAGATCAACGCACGATTCGTGTGATTGCCAATCCTGTAATTAATGAGCAAGGGCAACGTTTGGGCACGGTTGCCGAATGGCACGATCGCACCGCCGAAGTCGTTGTCGAACAAGAAGTCGCTGCAATTGTACAGCGGGCAGGCCGGGGCGATTTTTCCCAACGGTTTGATTTAGAGGGTAAAGAAGGCTTTTTACATGAATTATCCCAAGGCTTAAATGAATTATTAAGCACCAGCGAAACAGGTTTAAACGAAATTGCGCATGTGTTGGCGGCAATTGCGCATGGCGACTTGACTAAAACAATCACCAACGATTATGTCGGCACCTTCGGGCAGTTAAAAGATAATGCCAATATTACTGTTGAACAACTGAAAGCGATGATCGATCGCATTAAACTGGCAGCAGACAGCATTTATGTCGGCGCAAAAGAAATCGCTTCCGGCAACAACGACCTGTCGCACCGCACCGAAACCCAAGCGGCGCATTTACAAGAAACCGCGGCAAGCATGGAAGAATTTACCGCCGCAGTACAAAGCAATGCCGATAACGCCAAACGCGCTAATGAATTAGTGGCCGATGCGGTTGAAATCGCTACGCAAGGCGGTGAGGTCGTTAAAAACGTTATCAGCACGATGCAAAATATCAACGAATCTTCGCATCGTATTGAAGACATTATCACCGTCATTGACGATATTGCTTTTCAAACCAATATCCTGGCATTAAATGCGGCGGTAGAAGCCGCGCGTGCAGGCGAACAAGGCCGGGGATTTGCGGTCGTTGCGATCGAAGTCCGCAATCTGGCGCAACGTGCCGCTACAGCCGCCGATGAAATTAAACGCCTAATTGCCGATTCGGTGACTAAAGTTAATGACGGCAGTCAGTTGGTTACCCAGGCGGGCGATACGATGAATCGAATCATCGACGCAATCCAGGGCGTCACTGCGATTATGACCGGCATCAGTACGGCTTCGGATGAACAAAACGCCGACATTAGCCAAGTTAACCAAGCCATTAGAAAAATGGATACGGTCACCCAACAAAACGCCGCGTTGGTCGAACAATCCGCCGCCGCAGCGGAATCGCTTGAAGAGCAAGCACAAAATTTAGCGCTTGTCATAGGGGATTTTAAACTATAGAAATCCGTCAGGGCATGCTTTTAGACTCACAACTTACGACATGACTTGCCGTTCAGCTTTAACAACGAGACGAAATGAGCGCCCTGCCCCGGCAAAAAACAAAAACCGGGAAGGCCGCTCTCCTTCAACAAAATGATTTTCTACAGTGCCATTAATGCCGGATAACTTCTTTACCGCTTTGAATTTTCCGGACAACGTTGACCAGCCGGTCAATTTCCTCATAGGTATTGTAGAACGCCAGTGACGGACGTACCGTGCTTTCCAGGCCAAACCTTCGCAAAATAGGCTGTGCGCAATGATGGCCGGTACGGACCGCGATACCGGAGCGATTTAATGCCACACCGATATCCTGATTGCTGTGCCCTTCCAGCACAAACGACAGCACGCTGGTTTTTTCCGGAGCGGTGCCGATTAAGCGTAAACCGGGAATGCTCTTTAGCGCTTCCATACCGTAAACCAACAGCTCATGCTCATAACGGGCGACATTATGAATACCGATTTTTGTCAGATATTCCAACGCCGCACCCAATCCCACCGCATCCGCAATGTTGCCGGTACCGGCTTCAAAACGTGCCGGGGCAGGTTGATAGACGGTTTTTTCAAACGTCACATCGGCAATCATGTTGCCGCCGCCCTGCCAAGGCGGCATTGCGTCAAGCAATTCCGCTTTGCCGTACACTGCGCCGATGCCGGTTGGACCGAATATCTTGTGTCCGGAAAACACGAACCAATCGCAATCCAGCGCCTGCACATCGACAGCCAGATGCGAAATGGACTGGGCGCCATCCAGCAGTACCCGGGCGCCAACGCGGTGCGCCATATGGATCATTTCCTGAGCAGGCGTGATGGTGCCGAGCGCGTTGGAAACCTGGGTAAAGGACACCAGCTTGGTCCGTGAAGTCAGCAATTTTTGATACTCGCCCAGCAATACCTGACCGCTATCATCAACCGGGACTACGCGCAGCTTGGCGCCCGTCAGTTCGCACAATTGTTGCCACGGGACAATATTGGCGTGATGTTCCAGCCATGTGATGACAATCTCATCGTCTGCACGGATATTTTGCCGTCCCCAACTTTGCGCAACCAGATTGATCGCTTCGGTGGTGCCGCGGACAAAAACAACTTCCTCGGAAGAAGGCGCATTAATGAAATGTGCAACCGTATTACGCGCTTTTTCGTAAGCATCGGTCGATCGCGCCGCCAGTTCATGCGCCGCGCGATGAATGTTGGAATTCTCATGCTCATAGAAATACGAAAGCCGGTCTATCACCGCCTGCGGCTTTTGAGTCGTCGCCGCATTATCCAGCCAAGCTAACGGGTAACCGTTGACGCGTTCTTTTAGAATCGGAAAATCGCGACGAACGGCCTGGACATCGAAAGGCGGATGAGCGGAACCCAGACCGGCCGATTGCGCATTGAACCCGCCTGTTTTCAATTCATCCAAAAAATAAAATGACGGATTCGCCCCGGTAGCAGCGCTCGCCGGAACCTGTCCGGGCCGCGAAGAGAACGTAGCGAAGAACTCCTGCAACTCGGTTTCTCCGGGCAGACCGTAGGCTTGAGCCGACAAACCGGCGATTAATGAAGCGTCCAACTCAGCCAGGGAAGCGGTCAATCCCTGCGTTGCCGCCGAAGACGGTACCGAACTGCCCGCCGCCGTTTTTTGAATTGTCTCCGCCGCCGCGTTATTGGCAGCAAACAGTTTTTGCAGTTCCGTCTGAAAAACCTGCGACGAGATGCCCTCAGCCACCGACTTATCGGCGTCAGCCAGCGCTTCGTCAGCCGCCGGAACAGCAGCAATGCTTGCTGAAGGCGGCGGCGTTACCAGCAGCTTTTGCAATTGGTCTTCGCCAGGCAAACCGAAGTCGTGCTGAAAAAGGCCCGAAAGCACGGCTTTGTCCAGGCCTGCCAAAGGCGATGCTAAGCCGTTTGGCTGATTGCCCAAAATCGACCCTGTATCAATGCTGTCAGGAACGCTTTCGAAAGACAGTTTTCTTGGAGCGAACAGCTGCCGCAATTCCGCATCTCCCGGCAGGCCGAAGCCTTGCCCGGGAATGCCCGCTTGATCAAAGCCCGTCAAAGACGTCGCCGACCCGCTCTGCACTGCCGATGCGGCAAGACCGAGTCTCGAACCATCGCAAGGCAGAGCTGAAAACAACTCATTGGCCAGTTTGGTCAGCTGGTCTACATCGGGCAACAATGCAGAGTGATTTGAATTTTCCGTAAAACCTTGCTGCGCAGGACTGGATTGATCAAATTCACTTGTATTCATGGTATTTGCCCACTTCGACATTCTCGAGCACCCCGAGCGCATCATCAGTCAAGACCGCCAGCGAGCAATACAGCGAGATCAGATAAGAGGCTATCGCTTTGTGGTTAATACCCATAAATCGCACCGAAAGTCCCATGCTCAGTTCACCGGTCAGGTTAGGCTGATAAAGACCCACTACGCCTTGACGGCTTTCACCGGTGCGTAATAACAGGATGTTGGATTTGCCGTTGACAACTCTAAGCTTGTCAGTGGGAATTAAAGGCAGGCCGCGCCAGGTCAAGAACTGGGAACCGAACAATGTGACTATCGCCGGTGGTACGCCGCGACGGGTGCATTCGCGTCCGAACGCGGCAATGGCTTGCGGATGAGCCAGGAAAAACGCGGGTTCTTTCCACACGCGGGAAATCAGCTCATCCAAATCATCCGGCGTTGGCGCACCGTTTCCGCCGGGACGCGGCTGCACTTTCTGAGATGGCGCGACGTTATTGAGCAAACCGTATTCTGCATTGTTGATCAGTTCGCTTTCCTGGCGTTCTTTAATGGTTTCGATAGTCAAACGCAGCTGTTCATGGATTTGATTATGCGGGCTGCTGTATAAATCTGAAATGCGGGTATGTACGTCGAGTACCGTGTTAACAGCATTCAACCGGTATTCACGGCCCCATTCTTCGTAATCGACAAAGGTTTGCGGCAGTTCTTTTTCATCAAGGCTGGAACAATCAACCAGTAGAGCGGATTCGTTCTTAACTTTGTTGACCCGGTAAATACCGGCTTCGAGGGGTTTCCAGTGTAGTAGATGAACCAACCACCGAGGGGTGATGGTTGATAACATAGGGACGGTTTTGGTGGCATTCGCCAGTGTACGCGCGGCGACATCGCCTAGCGCGGTATGGGATTGGCCTTCGTGGATATCAGACATGATTTTTCCTATTGTGGTTAATGTAATGAGTTGTTTAATATCGTTCCCTCGCTCTCCAGCTTGGGGACTTCAGTCTCGAAAGCTCCAGCTTTCAGTGTTTCAGCTTCCAATTCCGCGTTCCCAGGCTGGAGAGACTGTGAAAGTATTCATGTGGGAGGGGCTTTAGCCCCGAAAGTCGG